>JAVBMZ010000022.1:0-4169 GCA_031551935.1 Bacteroidales bacterium | reverse complement strand
ACCAAATCCATGATAACCCGCAAACCACATTGATGTGCTGTATCTATCAATGATTTGAAGTCATCAGGTGTTCCAAAACGAGACGAAACGGCGAAAAAGTTAGACACATGATAGCCAAATGAACCATAATACGGATGTTCTTGTATAGCCATCAGTTGTATCGTATTATAACCGGTCTGTTGGACATACGGAATAATATGATCCCGATATTCTGTAAACGTACCCACACGAAGCTCTTCAGTGGCCATTCCCACATGACTTTCGTAAATCAAAGGAACGGGATTGGATACCTTGCAATGGGACGTTTTCCAAATATAAGGTTGCTCAGGTTCCCATACCTGGGCGCTAAAAATCTTGGTCTGTTCATCCTGAACAGTGCGGTTGGCATAAGAAGGAATGCGTTCGCCTTGTCCACCTTTCCAACATACCAACAAGCGGTACAACTGCTGATGTTGTAATTTGTCGGCAGGCAATTTCAATTCCCATACACCTTTGGGCAAAGAGGTCAATGCATAATCTGGACTTATCTTCCAATCCGTAAATTCACCGATCATGTATATAGCTGTTGCATTGGGCGCCCATTCCCTAAATATCCAACCAGCCGCCGTACGCCGCAATCCGAAATATAGATAACCTGTCGCAAAATCAGATAAAGAACCGTCTTGTACTAATTCTATCTCTTTACGATCCGCACGTATCTGCCGTTGCGCAATTTGCCCGGCAAATGGCTTCAACCAAGGATCATTTTGAACTAAAAGCGGCAATTCCATATGCTTCAGTTTCGGATTTTAAATTTTATACGCCAAGTTTATAACTAACTCGCACCCTAAAAGTTTAAACTAATTAATAATTGTCATCTCATCTATCAAGTGTGTGGCTCCAGCATATTTATCAATGATAAACAATACATAACGTATGTCGACACTAATAGTTCGTTGAATTTGGGGTTCAAATACAATATCCCCGCTCATCGCTTCCCAATTTCCATCGAAAGCCAAACCTATCAAATGTCCTTTCCCATTAATGACAGGACTTCCAGAATTACCTCCCGTAATGTCGTTGTTGGAAATAAAACAGACAGACATATCACCGTTTTTGTTGGCATAAGGGCCAAAGTCCTTCTTTTCGTAAAGCTCTTTCAGGCGATCATCCACTACAAATTCCCAATTAGTTGGATCTTCTTTTTCCATCACACCTTGTAAGGTGGTATAGTAATTATAATACACTGCATCCCGTGGTATGTAGTCTCTCACTGAACCATAAGAAAGGCGCATGGTAAAATTGGCATCCGGATACCAAACTTTATCTTTATCCATTGCCAGCATACCAGCAATATACAAGCGATAACCTTTTTCTTTGTTTTCCTCATCGGCAATCAACGCATCGCTCATTTCTTCAACCAATCGACGTACCGATTTTCCTGCTTGAAAGGCCAATTCTTTGTCTAATGCCTTTTTAGACGGCTTTTGCAGAAAAGCATCCAATCGTGCCGGATCCGCAAAAATTGATTTTTCGAACCAATCATAAACATATTTGTGGATGTTACCCTTATATTTTTTTCCGACGGTTTGATAAAAATCAGGATAAAATTCTGTAGACATATCGTCAGCATATAACTGCAACATGGCCTCGGTCACTTCACGATCGACTGCCTGATCGTAATCCTTATAAAAAGTTGCGGCATAATCCCACATGATTTCTGTAAGATATGTTAATCTTTCCTTGTCAGGTTTATCTTTCGACAACTCGTCATAAAGTGATTGAAAACGCATCGAGAAACGTAGCAGTTCCACGCTCAGGAAACATTCATTAATGTATTGCATGGCTTTTTCTATACCTTTATTAGCTTCAACGCCAGTCTTTATTAATGGCAATGCTTCGCCATATTTATCACGACGTCCGGCATCGGAATTCACCCATTGGGTAAAACGTTCCTCTTGATCCATCTTACGACCAAATACATCCAATCGCTTAATCCCCTGCATCTGGCCAATAGAATATTTCCAATAGTTACTTGAACGCGTATATTTAGTTGCATATTTGATACGTACAGCAGGGTTAGCCTGCATGTGGCGCATCATAATCTCCTGTTTCACGCCCCTGATTTTAACCCTTGCAGGCAACATCACTTCCAGTTGTTCGTCTACATCATACGAAGTCATATAACGTTCGGTACTTCCAGGATATCCTAATATCATCGCAAAATCTTCTTTTTCGACACCTCTTAGCGAAATGGGCAGAAAGTGTTTTGGTTTAAGCGGCACATTGTCCGGAGAATATTCAGCAGGCTTACCGTCGGGACCTGCATACACGCGGAAAACACTGAAGTCGCCCGTGTGACGCGGCCACATCCAGTTATCCGTATCAGCACCGAATTTACCAATAGACGAAGGCGGGGCACCCACCATACGTACATCATTGTATATTTCATATACCAATAAGTAAAATTGGTTACCTCCAAAATAACTTTCTACAGAAGCGGTATAATGGGTGTCTTTTGTAGCTTCACTTGTCATTTCGAAACTGATCTGATCAATAGCATCTGCACGCTGAGTCTCCGTCATACTATCATCCAACTTAGCTATCACCTTTTCTGTAACATCTTCAATACGAATTAAAAACGTTGCCTTCAGATTTGGGGTATATATTTCTTCCTCTTTTGATTTTGCCCAAAACCCCTCCGACAAATAATCATGTTCTACCGAGCTATGTTGCTGAATGGCATCATATCCACAATGGTGATTGGTCAACAACAATCCCTGGTCGGATACAATCTCACCGGTACACCCGCCACCAAAAATGACCACGGCATCTTTTAAGCTTGAATGGTTGATACTGTATATATCTTCGGCAGACAATTCACAACCCAGTTGTTGCATGGTGTTGATGTTCAATTTTTCCAGAAGAGGCAATACCCACATACCTTCGTCTGCCCGTAAGGAACCAATCGTTATCGTAAATACCGAAATGATGATGAATATTTTTTTCACTAAAAGAAGATTTTAATTAAATAAATGCATTTGTAAAAGACAAAGATGCAAAATATTTTTGGTAGAAGCCTAATCGGTACTATTTTTTACACGAAGCATATGTGGCTTTAAACTTCAACAAGATACTATCAAATCATACGATGCTTATCTATCAAATTTACACAATTTTATTTTTTATTCAAAATAAATTCAGGAAATAAAAATATTATACTACCTTTGCGCACTCAAAAAATAGACATATAATTTAAAAATGGCATATGGCAAACCATAAATCATCTATCAAAAGAATCAGACAAAGCGAAAGTCGGAAACTGGAAAACAAGTATTATGCTAAAACCACGCGTAATGCTATCAAAAAGTTGCGGAACACCACTGAAAAAAGTGCTGCATTGGAACAGTATTCAGGAGTAGCTTCTATGCTGGATAAATTGGCAAAGAAAAATGTGATTCATAAGAACAAGGCTTCGAATCTTAAATCGAAACTTTCTAGTTATATCAATACACTGGCTTAAGCCAATTGTATCAAGACAGGTTTATACCCTTCCTTACGAGGAGGGGTTTTTTGTTCGTACTGTCTTCCCGTTAAATTGCAGGTTACAAGATTATCAGGAAATCAATTATTCCTTTCTAACTTATCGTTCATTACTTACCTTTCAATTTTATGTCGCATCAAACTTTTACCATCAAAGATTGGTCGAAAGATGACCGACCTCGTGAAAAGCTTCTGACAAAAGGCATTACATCGCTCAGCAATGCCGAGCTTTTGGCCATTATTATTGGTTCCGGATCTCAGGATGAAAATGCGGTGGAATTAGCCAAGAAAATATTATCAAACGTAGGGAATAGCCTGAGTGAATTAGGAAAAGCAACAGTTGCCGAATTAAAAAAGAATAAGGGCGTGGGAGAAGCCAAAGCCGTCAGCATCATTGCTGCAATGGAGCTTGGTCGCCGAAGAATCAGCAGTGGCATCGTAGAGAAGAAACAAATTGTGACCAGTAAAGATATTT
Source organism: Bacteroidales bacterium (assembly GCA_031551935.1). GTDB lineage: Bacteria > Bacteroidota > Bacteroidia > Bacteroidales > UBA4181 > JAIRLS01. The sequence continues at coordinate 172 of JAVBMZ010000022.1, read as the reverse complement.
TTCTGTTGTTTCATCCGATGTTGAGTGACTTGCCACATGAAGAATTTTGGGTCATGTTCCTGAATCGGTCTAATAGAATTGTCGACTTACAACGCTTAAGTTCAGGTGGATTAGCCGACACTTCAGTGGATGTTCGCTTAATTATGAAAATGGCTATTGAACGGCTTGCTGC
>JAVBMZ010000043.1:0-3536 GCA_031551935.1 Bacteroidales bacterium | reverse complement strand
CAAGTGTTCGGTCATATCGCTCATGCGGGCTTCGCTTTGCTTGATGACAGCTAATGCAACAGCAGGTTGTCCATTGCTTACAAACATACCCTGTTTCGGCTGAGGTTCCATGCGTACATGAGCGATATCGTGCAACGGGATAATTCGATTACCACTACGAATGGTGACATTACCCACATCTTCAGCAGTTCTTAAAGCCGATGTTAAACGAATGTTATAACGGAAAACACCTTCGCGTACCCAGAGACTACCTACTGAAAGGTTCTGACTACTCAGGGCATTTTCGATATCGGAAGTAGTAAGTCCTAAACTTTGCATTCGTGATACATCCGGTTCGATCATTAAACGGGGTTCAGTGGTCCCACTCATGTCGGCCATGGCAACTTCGGGTAGCTGCTCGATACGATGACGAATGACTGTGGAAACAAAATTGCTCAGTTCGAGGAAATCGGTTTCGCTGACCTGTGTTGACCTTTTGTGGATGGTATCGGTTCGTAAGGATATATTGAGATAAAATACGGGAATATCAGTAGCGCTGGCTTTCAATACGCGCGGACGATCCATATCGCGCGGCAAGTTATGCATGGCAGCATCTATCTTCTCATTGACTTCGATAAAAGCATAATGTGTGTTAATTCCGTACTGGAAGCGTAAATGTAAAATACCCGTACCATCACGTGTTTCACTACGGATATCTTCCAAATGTCCTACTTGCAACAACTGCCGTCGTAACGGCGCCGTAATAGCATTTTCCAACTCACGGGCTGAACTGTGCGGATAGCTGTAATGTACCGTAATTTCTGGAATGGCTATGTCGGGCATCAACGATACCGGCAAATAGGTATACGACACCCAACCGATGGCCAGCAAAGCGACAAAAGTCATCAGGACAGCAATGGGACGATCGACAAGGAATTTTACCATGTAGCCATTTTTAATTTTTGTTCAGTTTTGTTGCTTTCACGAAATCGGTTGATATTTTTTTGATTGATTTTTCCTGTGATGATTTATAATGTGAAAATCCACCATCTTGAATAAGCTAAAGGTTTGTTATTCTACATTCTTTATTACCTCTACCTCCACATCGTGCGCCAAATTAAAATTACCGCTGATAATCACATCCTCTCCGTCTTCGAGTTGATCCTCTATAGTGTATTCGCGACTGTTTTCCAAGCCTGTTTTCACATAGCGCCATTGCGATCGACCATCAGCATAGACAAACAACACCTGACGGTCTGAACGTAGTACCACGGCCGATTTTGGTACTACCAACTTATCAGGAATGGATTGTTGCACCAGCACACGCACATTCATGCCTTCGTAAAGTTTTCCTTGTGTATTTTCCACAATGGCTTTGGCTTGTACCATACCATTTTTGTCTACAACAGGGTTCATCCCATTCAAACGGCCTTTCACTTTGGTACCCGGATAAGCAAGCGGTTCGATCTGTACTTCGTGTCCGGCTTTCAGCAATTCAATTTCGCTTTCGAGTACTGGAAAATCCACTTCAAAACGGTCGTCTCCGATAATGGTACAAAACGGATCGGAGGTAGACGCCATATTGTATTCTTTAGCGGTAATGTTGGCAACAATACCGGAAATGGGCGCTTTTAATACTGCATGTTGTAGATTGTAGCGTGCCTGAGAAAGGTTAACTTTTGAACTGAGTAGTTGAGATTTGGCATAACCATATTTCAATATGGCAGGAGGTACAGATGCTGTATCCTTCAATTCATAACGATAACCTAATAAGTAATCTTGCAAATTCATCAACGACGTTTCAATGGTCTCTTCTGCGGTAGTTAATTTGTTGCGCAGCTCGAACTCATCAATGCGGGCAATCTCTTGTCCTACTGTTACCCGTTGTCCATTATGCACAGGAATGGAAGTAATTAACTCGGCAGTACGAAAACGCAGATCAGCTTTGTTGAATGCGACCAAACGGCCATTGCTCTGCAATTCACGCAAAAAGACACCACGATGAACGGTCACTATAGTTACTTGTGTCAACTCTTGTATGTGTTGTGATTCACTGTCGTCTGTGTATTGTTCGGTATTGTTTCCGCCAATACAGGAAATTACTCCGAAAAAAGAAGCTACAAGAAAAATGGTTTTCCAAGTCATGATGTGGGTGAATTTATATATTGGTCGTCAAATCACTGATACAAAACCTAGAACCGAATTTGTCTGCCCAGTGTTTTTTATTTTTCAAAGGATAAATATTGCATCAGCAATGATATGCTATATTGGATTATCTCTAAACGGCTGCCAATAGCTAACTATTGGATGATATTATACATACGTCAAAAATATTTTGATACAGTATCATATACATCAAATATTTAATTCAATAATTCCTGGGGAAATTCATATACATCATCATAGCATTGTCTGAAAATGATGCCTAAAATTAGGTAATATTTTATCAACTAGTATCATTTTATTTTATTCGTTGTATCATTCTATTCCATCGCCTTTTTCCTGTGTATGGATCTTTTGAAGATAACACCATACTGGCTTTTCCTATAATGTATTGCTCAGGTATCAATCCTATATAACGGGAATCTTGCGAATTGATCACATTATCCCCAGCCATGAAATACCAGTTATAGCGGAATGTATAATCGATGGCCAACGTATCGTTGATATAAACCAAAGAATCTATCATGACCACTTTTTTATTGGTTTCATAAGACAATAATTGATGATATAATATGAAATTTTGTACGGTAAGCGGAATTGTTGCCCCGGCAGCGGGAACATACCATGGGCCAAAATTTAAAACATCCCATGCAAAATGAGCAGAATCTCTCGGAAGTATATTTTTGATTTCCGGTTCCAGTGTATGGTAATACCGGGCTACTTGTTTTTGACCGGAAACGTAACCTACTGTATCATTAAGTCCTGCATTGTGGTAAAATCCATTGATGGACGACAGACTATCCCCTGGTAAACCAATACAACGTTTTACCAAAAACAAATTCAGGTTCATCTGAATAGAATCCGATCTCCGGTGCGGAAAGTTAAATACAACCACATCATTGCGACGGATGTGTCCCAATCCGGGCACGCGAACCATGGGAGGGTCTTCACGTATGCCAAACTTCAGGCTGGTGAATATTCTTGCGCCGTACGACCATTTGTTGGTAAAAATAAAATCTCCTGCAATAATATTCGGTTTCATCGAATCGGAAGGAACCCGGTAAAAATTACATAAAAACAACCGGATGATCAGCGCTAACAGTAACGACAGGAATATATACAGGATAAATTTCAGAATTGATTTTAACATAAATTTCGGGTTTCAGATTTCGAGCAGGACAAAGCCATGTAGCCCGAAACTTTAAATTTTAAACTCTTCACTCTTCATTTTTAATTTTTAACTCCCTCGCTTCTTCCTGCATCTCACGTATGGCTGTCGATGGCACTTTAACAGGCTTTTGCAATAAAGTTTCGGCCATCATTTTTGCTTTGGCTGTCTGCCCGCTTTCCTGATATAATTTCATCAGCAAATATAACGGATAATGCCGGTTGGG
>JAVBMZ010000044.1:0-29456 GCA_031551935.1 Bacteroidales bacterium | reverse complement strand
ATGATTTTTTACTTTATAAGGGTAGGATGATGGTTTTTGTGGTCAATTATGAAAAGACCACATGGGACGATTTGGGCTATTTCAAATATCGGAATATCAATCTTAGTGCCATCAAATCTATCTACATTAATGAAAACACCTCTGTTATAGCTCAATACATATTTTCCCCAAACCCCAACTTGTCACCACTGGAAGTAGCTGATCGTCTTGGTTGTGCCGTATTTATTGAAACCTATCCGGAGGGTAACATTCCTGTTGAGGGCGAAAAAGGAGTACGGAAAACATGGTTAGAAGGATATAGTGTGGTACAGGAATTTTACAGTCCGGATTATTCGTCCTTTCCGCCGGAACCTAACGATTACCGCCGCACATTATACTGGAATCCATCAGTAATTCCTGACGAGAATGGTTTTGCAAGAATCAGGTTCTATAACAACAGTAGTTGCAAAAATTTCAGCATCAGCGCGGAAACTTTTACGCCACAAGGAATGATCGGTATTTATAAGGATAAATAAAGCCCTCTTCGGCAAATCTTCGTATGCTAAATTAAGGTTAATCTCACGATTGACAGCCACATCCAACAACAATATTCTGCAACTATTTGATATTATGACAGTTATTTGCAAAAATCTATCAATGCAGTCAAAAGTCCATTCGATCACCCTGATATCTCTCCAAAAAACAATAAAAAATCTCAAAGATCAATCGGTCTTTGAGATTTTTTTATTGGCATAACCTCAGCGGAGAGAGGATTTTGTGTCTTACTCTGACCGCTATGATAATCGATATACTATTGGAATACGGCGCCTTTGCGAACAACGGGCGATGGGGTAACTCGTTCAAAAAAAGGCTTTATTAATGTCGCAAAAAAGGATGGTTATTTTTTGATTTCTTTGCCATCCAGGTCGAAGTAGCGTTTTGCACCTTTCGTATCGGTCATAACGAACATATTGTCGGCCAGCTCGATGCCCTGGCATTCTATTTTCGGGATGATTACCTTTCCAGAATAGTCAAGAACGCCGTATGACGCTCTTTCGATGGTGGGTATATCTTCTACCTTTGAGATTAGCGGCATATGCCTTTTGAGTATGTCGCCCGCCAGTATCCGCTCGTGCGGGGCAAATACCGCCGCGTCGAATATCTCGTGCTCAGCCGGTATAATAAACTTGCCAGAATAGTCAACCACGCCGTAGTAGTGTTTGGTCGTCACATTTTTGAACGCGGCGACCACGATCCGGTCTTTTTCCGCGAAAGTTTCCATGTCGAACCGGGTGTACTGCACCGGTATCGTTTCCTGTTTTTTATCGGCGTCATATATACCGTAAAAGAAAAGCGGTACCCCTCCCCAGTCCGGGCGACCGGCATAGGCCGTCATTAGGTAACGATTGCTGGGCATTGCATCCACTTTCACGAACAACACGCACTTTGCTTTCTGCGACACCAATTCCCTGCCGGTTTTGTCCAGTATTACAAAGCCGGGGGTGCTTAACGTGTTTGGATCAGGTTGATTATCGCTGCCAATTTGTTGTAAAAGTTCTGTATTTCTTTGTTCCAACCTATTGAGTTGCCGTGCGTATTGCAGGTTTCCTTCGGTAAATAACCTGTTGATCTCCGCCTGTTCAGTCTGATTTGACATACCGTGCGCTGCTTTAGTTATTCCCAATGATGCCGTTGCGATCTGCGCCGCTGACCCCATCATTTGTGCCCCGGCGGCCCGCATTTCCGCCTTCCAGTCGAGGCTCACCATACCTTCCGAAACAATAGCCACGCCATCCTCGAAATCGGTCGCGGCTATGTATTTCGGCTTAATGACCTCTTTGCCCGCCGCATTGACATAACCGTACACATGTTTTTTCCCGCTTTTGTTCCTGACCCGCGCCATCCCGTCGGAGAAACTGTAAACCGTGTCATAAACGGGTTTGACGACTACCGCACCCTGCGCGTCCTTGAAGCCCCACTTGCCTTTTTCGGAGAATCCCGTAAGTTCCTGCGCCCGGCCTTCCGTCACCGCGAAGGCCACCAGTACGATGATCGAAAATATCGTTCTTATTTTCATAATAGTCAGGGATTATTGCATGATTTCCTTGCCGTCCAGATCGAAGTAGCGTTTACTTCCGTTCGCATCAGTCGTAACAAACAGATTGTCGGTCAGCTCGATGCCCGTGCATTCCATTTTAGGGATGATAACCTTGCCAGCGTGGTTGATCACGCCGTAGGTCGCCTCTGTGATGGTAGGAGTTAAATAGATGTTCCCGGTATTTTCCCTTTTGAGTATATCGCCCACCAGTATCCGCTCGTGCGGGGCGAACATCGCCGGGTCGAATATATCGTGTTCTGTAGGAATGACTACCTTGCCCGCATAGTCGATGACCCCGTAGCGGTACTTCATTTTATCTTTCAGGGAGGCTTTGGATACCGCCACCACAAACCATTCCTTTTCCGCAAAAACCTCTGCGTCGAATTGTATGTAGTGTGATTTCTGTGGTATCACGTCCGTTTTTTTATCCGCGTCATACACGATATACCAGAAAAGAGGCACACCTCCCCAGCCCATGCTGACGGATTTAGCTATCAGGTACCAGTTGCTGGAAGCCACATCCAACTTCTCGATGATCGCATGCCTGGATTTTTTGGACCGTACTAGCTCTTTGCCCGCTTTGTCGATCATGCCGAGTTCGGGCACCGCCCACGAATTTTGCAGGATCGTAGCAGCGGCCTTATTGCCCGCCGCACTTGCCGCCATAGCGTTTTGGAAATCGGCATTGAGCTGTTGCTGGATCTGCGCGTTCCGTTGATCCACCCGTTGAACCTGCTGCTGGTCTTTCGCACTCGCACCACCCGTCCCGGCGACTTGTATGTTGGACATGGCTGCGGCGGCCCGGGAAATCCCCACCGAAGCCTGTGCCATCTGGTTAGCCGTCCCGAACATCTGGGCGCCGGCAGCTTGCATTTCCGCTATGGTGTTGAGATTCACCATGCCTTCGGCGACAATCGCCACGCCGTCCTCGAAATCGGTCGCGGCTATGTATTTCGGCTTAACGACCTCTTTGCCCGTCGCATTGACATAACCGTACATGTGTTTTTTCCCGCTTTTGTTCCTGACCCGCGCCATCCCGTCGGAGAAGCTGTAAACCGTGTCATAAACGGATTTGACGACTACAGCACCCTGCGCGTTCTTGAAGCCCCACTTGCCTTTTTCAGAGAATCCCGTAAGTTCCTGCGCCCGGCCTTTCGTCACCGCGAAGGCCACCAGTACGATGATCGAAAATATCGTTCTTGTTTTCATAATAGTCAGGGATTATTGCTTGGTTTCCTTGCCGTTCAGGTCAAAGTAGCGTTTACTTCCGTTCGCGTCGGTCGCCACGAACAGGTTGTCGGCCAATTCAATGCCTTCGCATTTCATCTTCGGGACAATCACGCAGCCCGAATAGTCAATCACTCCATAGGATACCTCTTTGACGGTACATCCGGCGTATAAGTTGAACGTGTTATAATCCCGCTTGAGGAAATCGCCCACCAGTATCCGCTCGTGCGGAGCGAAGACCGCCACGTCGAATATCTCGTGCTCGGTAGGAATAATGGCCTTGCCAGAATAGTCCATGATGCCGTAGTAGTGCCGTATGGGATTTGCCATCGTCGTTTTGAACAGGGCGGCTATGATCCATTTTCGGTCGGCAAAGGTTTCCATGTCGAACCGGGTGTGCTCCGCTGGGATCACTATCTTTTTAGTATCGGCGTCGAATATCCCGTATTTCAAAAGAAGCGGCCCACCCCAGTCCGCGATACCGGCCCAGTTTGCCATTAGGTAGAGGTTGCCGGGCATCGCGTCCATCTTCACGAACGACACGCACGCCGTTTTGAGCGAGAACGAGATCAATTTCTTGCCGGTTTTATCCACTATGCAAAGGCCGGGGGTCATCATTGAGCCTTGCGAGAGGATACTGTTGGCGGCCATTCTACCCGCCGCACCCGCTGCCATCGTTTGTTGGAAATTCACGCTCGATTGTTGCCGGATCGCCGCATTCTGTTGTTCGAACCGTTGGAGCTGCTGCCCGGCTTTCAAGTTCCCTCCGGTTGCCCGGTCGACATACAGGCCCATTTCCGCCTGATGCGCCATAGCCTCTGCACTGGCCTGCATACCCGCCGCCGAAGTTGCAATCTGCGATGCTGACCCCGCAATCGCGGCACCCGCAGCCCGCATGTGCGCCTTATGATCCATATTCAACATCTCTTTCGACACGGCTGCCACGCCGTCCTCGAAGTCCGTCGCTGCGGTGTATTGTATCTTAATCACCACTTTGCCCGTCCGGTCAATGTAACCGTATTTATCTTTTTTCATAACCCGCGCCATCCCGTCGGAGAAGCTGTAAACCGTGTCGTAAACGGGTTTGACGACTACCGTGCCCTGCGCGTTCTTGAAACCCCATTTGCCTTTTTCGGAAAAACCCGTAAGTTCCTGCGCCCGACCGTTTGTAACCGCCAAAGCCACCAGCACGATAAGCGAGAAGAGTAATTTTGTTTTCATTCCGTGTAAGCATTAAGATTAGTTATTATGTACAAAGATATTGTGTTTTAACATCTGTTATGTCATCATAGGCAGAATATTAACTCCTTATACAAAGATACTCAATTTATTTAATAAGAGGTATTCTTATTGCTTAGATATTAATCCCCCGATAACAGTTTATCACTATCACTTAATCCCTTTATCTTTATTCATATCCGGCGGCCTTGTCGCTTGTTTGAGTTCTTGGTATTTTTGTTTGAACCAGTCGATGATGTTTTGGCCGTTGAGGGAGAATCGGTATTTATCCGGGGCGCCTTGTCCTTTGGATATTTGTAGCTTGGCGTTCTGCACATTAAAGAATTGACCATGTTCTGGCGAATGGAGCTTACCCGTAAAGTGTATGATTTCGTCGTTGAATAGCTGTTTGATAGTGTCTATTGCCAGACCGACGCCCTTACGTAGTTGTGTTATCCGCAGATTCTCGCTTAATTTCGGGAATAAGTTAATTAACAGGTTTAAATCTTCCTGAGCCTTGTAAAAAAATAGTCTAAAACACTACAAAAGAAAATGTTATATGTAAATCGGTGACATTTTTCACATGCTTGGAAGTGTTACCGATTTTGCAGGTTTAAAGTGCTTTAAAACGCCATTTTTGCATTCCGGCGGAAAACAAAAATCCCTAAATTCGTTTGAAATTTAGGGATTTGCTTGATTTTGCTTAATCATTTGGCGGAGAGAGAGGGATTCGAACCCCCGGTACCTTACAGTACAACAGTTTTCAAGACTGCCGGTTTAAACCGCTCACCCATCTCTCCTTTTGCGGGTGCAAAGATATATCTATTTTGCAAATACAAAAAAGAAATGATTATTTAATTGACCTGAGTTTGGGATATTCTGTGAGATAATCAGGGGAAACAACATGTCTAGTGTTGCGAGTAGTTTTTTACGCGAAGTATATGGAAACATTTCTTATCATCATTTATCTATTTTACATTTGACACTTTTTGGACCCCGGTTTTACCGGAAGATGTTTCATTTCATAAGTTTCGGTCAAAAATGTATTCTATTCTTATCTTCTGGAGATGTTTTATAAAGAATTTTTCCAGAGATGGTTATTCAACCACATGCATTCACTGGAACAGTTGTGGGAGTGCACAGATTTCACAGATATTGAAATAAGATATTTTCCCAAAATAAAAAAGGCTACTTTTATTGCTTTTAATTGGCTCAAATCAAGTTTTATAAATGGCAGGAATTATAGTTGAACTTGCTGTTTCATGGTTGTTACTTTGGTTGGTTGAAAAGAAGCACCTCGGTGTTTTAGGATTCAAACCGTCAAAAGACAACTTGAAAAATTTATGTGTGGGGATTTTTTTAGCGGCTATTACTTGCACACTATATCATCTAATGTCGACCTTTTTTGTAAGTAATAGTTGGACTTTAAATAAGATGATCACCCTACAAACTATTTTAATAAGTTTTTGGTGGGTGCTAAAGTCTGTATTGTTTGAAGAGTTAATTTTTAGAGGAGCCTTGCTTTACATCGCTATTCAAAGAATCGGTGCCACGAAAGCCTGCATTCTTTCTGCTATTTGTTTCGGCGTATATCATTGGTTTTCGTATCAGGCTTTTGGCAATATACAGCAAATGTTCTTCATTTTTTTCATGACAGGAATTGTCGGGTTGATGCTTGCCTTTGCCTTTGCTAAAACGCAATCGCTTTATTTGCCGGTAGGACTCCATTTGGGATGGAATTTTTTGAATATTGTGGTATTTTCCAATGGACCATTGGGACAACAAATCTTAATAAGAACTGGCGAATATCAGCTGCAAGGCATTTTATCGTTGTTGGTTTTTCTATTTCAAGTATTTGCCTTACCCCTGTTAGTCTTTTTATATCTTAAGTGTCTTTATAAAAAAACTATCGGATAGATTATCATACCGATTAATGATTCATCGGATCGATACTAACGGAGTCAGTTCAAATACCCTTGTAACATTTGTGCTCGTTTAGCGCTTTTGAGACGTGTCAGCGCTTTGTTTTTCAATCGCTTTACCAAGGTGGAACTAATATCTAACCGGTCGGCAATGGCGTCAACCGGATGTTGCGAATACCCGTTCAAGCCAAAATATAGACTAATGACCAAAGCTTCACGTTGAGGTAACGAATTCAACACTCTGTTGACTTCATCGCACAATGATTCCCGTTCCAAATTGATATCAGGACTCGAACTACTAGAATCCGACAATAAATCGCACATGCAAGTGGCATCTTCCTGACTCACTGGTTCGTCGAGAGACAATGCACGATTCGATGCTTCTATCAACGATTTTATTTCATCAGGTTGCTGTTCAATAGCCGATGAAATTTCGGAAAGTGTTGGTTCACGTTCATATTGTTGTTCGAGAAGAACAGATGCTTTGTTTATTTTATTCAATATACCGATTTGGTGCATGGGAAGCTTGATAGTACGCGATTTTTCCGCCAGTGCTTGTATGATGGCTTGTCTGATCCACCATACGGCGTAGGAAATAAAACGAAATCCCCGTGTTTCGTCAAACCGGTAAGCAGCTTTAATTAATCCGACATTACCCTCATTGATCAGATCGGGAAGACTTAACCCGAGATACTGGTATTGCTTGGCCACCGAAACAACAAATCGTAAATTAGCCTGTACCATGTCCTCTAGAGCCTGCTTATCTCCCGTTTTAACTTGTCTGGCCAAGGTCGCTTCGTCATCAGCGGAGATTAATTGGAGCTTAGAAATATCCGACAAATATTTATCCAGTGACATTTCTGCACGAGAAGTCATTTGTTGGGAAATTTTCAGTTGTTTCATCTTGCCTGTCTTGGTTAAAAAATAAAAATACCTTCATTAACTAAAGTATTCTATTATACGTACGGACTATAAAAAGGTTTTAAAATAACAAGTTTGTGATATAAGACTATATTGCGCACAACCCCTTATGCGACTACTGTCTTTATTTCATATATATACGCCATTTGATAAAACAATCCTTTCGCATCAAAAAGGGAATGCATATATTTGTTGTTAAAATGTAAACTTAAAAACTGATAAAATGAAAAATGTTTTCCTTGGGATTGATCATCCGGCCATCGCAGCAAAAGATGTTGAGAATTTAACCAAATGGTATTGTGATGTATTGGGTTATGAAGTACTGGCATGTACTGACAAACCTGTTTATATCATCAAAGCGCCGGATGGAACATTCATCGAAGTGATGCCGGAAGATGGAACTGCCCGCCCGCAAAGGACAGTATGTACTCCTGGGTTTTCGCACTTGGCCATACGCGTAAGCGACATGGACAGGGCTATTGCAGCGCTTGATCGGCATAACATAGTTTGGGATGGAGCTGAATTCGAAGCTGTAGGCGGCGGCCGTATTCGTAATTTTTCCGACCCGGAAGGAAATATGATCCAGATCGTTCAACGATAAAATTCCGCGTCACATAATATAAGAAGACGGGCCAAACATTTCGTCGAACATGCCTTTGTAGGAAATAGTTCACTATATCCTCAGTTTTTGTATTTACGCTCTTTCCAATTTACGGGAAGCAAATTCCCTGCAATGCTTACCCATACCACATAAAATGGATATAGTAATTGTGTAGGAATAAATAGGCGCATTAATTTCTTTCGTTGCCAAAAGTTGGTTAATGAAGCTAAAAAAGGCCAGTCGACAAGGGTTTTCGCCAGCCACAGGATGCATGCCAATCCTAGATATGTAGCATGGAAGCATCCGACAAGCAGACACATAACAATGGATACATTGGCCAAAAACACCGTCAGCGCAACGGCAATAATTTCTTTGTCCGTATATCCGGAACTTTTGGAGGTCCATCGGTTACGTTGTCGAATAAAGCTTTTTAAATTATCCTGAGGAGCAGTTTTTACTGTTGCATTTACCGATTTTAAGTACCTGATCCGTTCGGGAGATATTTTTTTGATCTCTTGCATCATAAACATATCATCCCCCGATACGACGGTACTATCGTATGCGTGTGCATATTGCATCATCACGGTTCGTTCCATTGCTAAGTTGGCCCCACTGCACATTACCGGATGTTTCTGTGCTGCTGAGGCTGCCGAAGAACCGATTAAGCTGATTAACTCCAGGGTTTGCCATTTGGCAAAAAAAGAAGGTTTATCCAAAAGTAGCACCGGGCAAATGATCATTACCGGCCGGTATTTCGTATAATAGTTTGCAATGGTTGTCAACCACGCAGGTGGTACCCTGCAATCGGCATCGGTGGTGACGACTAATTCACCATCGAGTTTCGATAATGCATACCGTAATGCTGCCTTTTTACCATATGCACCTTCTGGCAGCTCCCACAACGTTATGTTTGGATATTGTTCGGAAAATTCCTGGACAATCTGTGTTGTATGATCTGTCGAGTGATCATCAATGAGCAATACATGGAACGAATCGGTGGGATACTGTTGCAAAACAACATCCTGTAGCAATTGTCCTATACAATGGGCTTCGTTGCGCATCGGTACCACCACTGAAATCCGAACTGGCGACATGGGTATATCTGTTTCTTCGAAACATGATAATGTTTTCCACCCACGCCACAACCATAAGGCAAGCGCCAGATATGGAAGAATTGCAAGGATAAAAAGAAAAGCTGCGACCATGGACAATGCGAGTTAAAAACACACTCAATTTACTTATATTTCACGGTTTTCCCAAAAACATAAACCCAAAAACCGGCGATATTATTCAAAACAACATCACGTTTTTAATGTATATGTTAAAAATATTAATATTTGTCTTAAAATATTTAATGTTTATATTAAATATTTTAATATTTATCTTAATTAAAATAATATTTACATTAAATATATTGTGATATATCTTAAGATTATTAATATTTATATTAAAAATATTGTGACATATATTAAAATTATTAATGTCTATCTTAAACTATTTAATGTTTGTCTTAAAGCTATTAATGCTCGCATTAAATTATTTAATATAAACATTAAGGACATTAGATGACGCTACATAGATTGATAACAATAAATGCCAACATTGAAAAATAGCCATACAATATGGGAATAATGAATATCAGGCTTTATCAATAAAATTTTTCAGGATCATCTCGCCAACTTGTCCGCTTTTTTCAGGATGAAATTGCACTGCATAAAAATTATCCCGCTGCAATGCGGCTGAAAATGTATGTGAGTGTTCGGATGTTGCAATGGTATATGCTCCGGTGGCAGCATAATAACTGTGGACAAAATATACGTAAGCGCCATCGGATATGCCATCAAATAAAGGAGAATGAAGATTTTGCAGGCTGTTCCATCCCATATGTGGCACTTTGATGCCTACAGAAGGGGTAAATCGCATGACATCTTCATCAAAAACATGAAGACAAGATGTATCTCCTTCTTCTGAATGACGGCACATCAGTTGCATACCGATACAAATACCAAGGACAGGTTGTTGCAAACTACGTATCAAGTCATCCAACCGGTTGTGGCGCAAATATTGCATGGTAGTGGATGCTTCGCCAACCCCAGGGAATATTACCTTGTCAGCACTACGAATTTTGTGCGTGTCGTCTGTTATTTCCGCTCTAATGCCTATACGCCGTAAGGCATAGTCAACGGAAAAAATATTACCGGCATTATATCTGATGATAACTACTCGCAATTATCTGTATAATAGTTAGTTGATTTTATCATTTTGAGAATATTTCCTTTTGATGCACAATCCTGCCGTCATTCATCTCATATTGGATGTCTGACATATCAGCCAAATGGGTATCATGTGTTACAATCACAAAAGTTTGTCCAAATGTATCGCGTAAGGTAAAAAACAATGAATGTAATTCCTGTTTATTACGAGAATCAAGGTTCCCTGACGGTTCGTCGGCAAAAACGACCATTGGATCGTTGATAAGTGCACGTGCTACCGACACCCGCTGCTGCTCGCCTCCCGACAATTCATCAGGTTTATGCGTCATCCGGTCGGACAATCCAAGAAAATCCAATAAATCTTTGGCTTTCTGCTCTGCTTTGGTTTTAGGCATACGATGGATATATGCCGGAATGCAAACATTTTCAAGCGCCGTAAACTCGGGCAACAGGTGATGAAATTGAAATACAAAGCCGATGTTCTGGTTGCGAAATTGCGATATTTCCTTCTCGTTCAACCGGCTGACCTCTTTTTCGTCAATATATACTTTACCGGAGTTAGGACGGCTCAAAGTACCCAGTATCTGTAATAAAGTGGTTTTTCCCGCACCACTGGCCCCGACAATAGATACTATTTTACCTGCTGGAATTTGGATATCAATTCCTTTCAACACCTGCAAATTACCAAATGACTTGGTTATATTTTCACCGCGAATCATGTTTGGTTCGGTTTTGCATCATCGTTGGTCTCTTCCGAAGCTGTGGTTCCAGATGAAACCTGATCAGTATTTTCTGTTTGACCAGTTTTTATTTCTGTAGCATATTCATTGTACTGGCTATCTTGATGATCCTTATTTTCGTAATAATAATCCGGGTCATGTGTGTTTTGATACTCTTCGACAATATGTGCCGTTTCATCGACCGTTTTTTGTACCGGATTAGCCAGTTCCTTGGTGAACGTATCCGACATATCGTTTTTAATGGATTGTATGTCGTTCATCACGCCAGAGGAACTTTCGTTCAATTCGCGTTTGATATCATCTGTCGCTTTTTTAAATTCACGGACTCCTTTACCCATCATCCGGGCAAATTCGGGAATTTTATCGGCTCCAAACAGCATCAAGATGGCAAACAAGATGAGAAAAATCTCACCGCCGCTAATAAAAAGAAGCATGGATAACATTCACTTATTTTTTGCGAAGATACGAAAAGGTTTATAACGTTGTACCGGTTACCTATATTATCTGCCTAATATCCCTTTATACAGGGGAAACAGAAAATTACAGCAACCATTAAAAATGATATGCCTTTCTCGTAGGTATTAAAGAAATGATAGTAATTATTCCAGGTTCATCACTTCACCCGTCAACAGCTTCAATGCTGTCTCAGCTACTTTGGCGTTATAGGTAGCAACAATCAGGCGGTTTGTCGCAGATATGTAACTACGTTGCACTTCGCGCAATTCTATAGCAGATATGGCGCCAAACCGGTAACGATCCATGGAAATATCCAGATTTTCAGCAGCAAGCTTCAAGTTGGATGTCTCAAAAGCGACTAACTTACGGTTTACCTCATAAACGCTGAAAGCGGTAGCTACCTGAGCTTCTACGTTTTTCTGCATTTCTTCGTATTGCAGATCAGCAGCTTCTTTGCTGATACGGGCATTTTTGATTTCACGATCGATGTTCAACCCATTAAATAGTGGTATACTGGCCGTTGCCCCGTAATTAAACGTATTCGACTTGTTTTGTTCCACTTGTCCTGATTCTGAATTGAGTTTAGTCATGGTATAGGTCGAAGTAAGTCTTACCTTGGGATAACGTGCGCCTTGCGCAACCTTGAGCGAGAAGGATGCAACATTGACCGATAAGCGGGATAGTACTACATCGGGGTTTTCGGCAAGAGCTTTGTCATGAATTTGTATGTACCTCAGCGTTTGGTCAATCACAATGGTATCTGAAGCTTCGAAATCAGTGGTAATTTCACGGGCTAACAATTTATTGAGCTGTATTTTAGCATTTTTCAAACCTTCGACCTGTTGAATATACGAAGCTGTGTCAGCATTATAGTCTACTTTGGCCGAAAGCAAATCTACCTTCGATACTTTACCGCCTTCGAAAAGATCATTGGCGCTACGCATCCGTTGACGTGAAATTTTGAGAATATGCTCTATGGCTTCTATTTCTTGTTGACGGCTTACAATATCGAAATAAACGGTCATGATGGACGAAACGGTCTGTTGTATTGCCGAACGTACATTCTCTTGTCCCATCATTTCAAACTCTTTCAATCTATTATAATTAGCAAACATGGCCAAGCCGTCGAACACTGTCCAATCAAGAGCAACGTTGCCATTCATATTGGTCGATTTAGCCCCGCTTTTGTCTTGCACCCGTCCATCGATAAACTGTTGGTTAGTATTAGCAATGCCCTTGGTAACCGTTCCGTTAAGCGTCACCGATGGCAACATCCCCGCATTGCCTATGGTAGCATTGTTACTGCTCAGCTGCTCATTTTTACGCGCAAGAAGAATGCTGTAATTGTTTTCCAACCCTTCGGCAACCGCATCTACAAGACTAAACTTTGGCAATTCCTGTGCAGTTGAATGGACACAGCAACAAATTAAGATCAGAAAAAAGATATTATTGAGTATACGCATCATTTTTTATCCTTGATTCAATTTTTGCGTGAATATTTATTATCCTATCAAAAATTGTTAATTATCATTTATTGGTCACAAATAATCTTCTTCATTGATGACAACCCGTTCTTTACCCGTAATAAATGTATACATCACCGGTACCACAAATAAAGTCAGGATGGTACCAAAGATCATACCGCCGACAACTGCAATACCCATTGATACGCGGCTTTCTGAACCTGCACCGAATGCCAGCGCAATCGGCAGAATACCAAAAATAGTGGCTAAACTGGTCATCAGAATAGGTCGAAGCCTTGATACCGAAGCATCTTTAACGGCTTTAAGTATCGAATGGCCCATATCCCGACGTTGATTGGCAAATTCTACAATCAAGATGCCGTTTTTGGTAATCAATCCAATCAGCATAATGATACCGATTTCACTAAAAATATTGATGGTTTGATCAAAATACCAAAGTGAAAAGAGTGTTCCCATAAGCGCCAATGGAACAGAAAACATAATAATAAGCGGATCGCGGAAACTTTCGAATTGCGCCGCTAATACCAAGTATACCAATACCAAAGCCAGTGCAAAAGCAAAATAAATACTATTGGAACTTTCATTAAACTCACGGGCTTGTCCTGCCAAATCTGTTTTGTAAGTATCATCCAGTACACGCTTTTTTATCACGTCCATGGCGGCGATACCGTCACCTAACGTATACCCTTTAGCCATCGTCGCCGACACTGTCGCCGATACATAACGATTAAAACGGTATAGGGACGGCGTATTGCTTTTGATGGAATCGACCAGCAGGTTATCCAACTGTATCATATTACCCAAACTATTGCGTACATACAATGCCGGAAGATCGGCAGGTTTATTCCGGTCTGTTTTGGGCACTTCAATAATGATTTGATATTGCTTACCATTCATTGTAAAATAAGCAATACGTTGCCCAGCGTATGCCAATTGCAGGGTTTGGGCAATCGAAGTCGTAGACACATCTAATAAACGCGCTTTTTCTCGGTCTATATTGACTACCAATTCCGGCTTGCTGAATTTAAGATTTACATCGGCAAAAGCAAAAGCAGGATCTCTGTTTACTTCGTCCATAAAAGCAGGAAGGATTGCACGAAGTTTTTCAAGGTTTGGCGCTTGAATGACATACTGTACGCCCTGTCCCGAACGGCGATCGCCAATGGTAGGATCTTGCGTTATCAATATTTTACCTTTCGTAAGCGAACGCGTGTCTACTACCAGTTTATCTGCAATTTCCTGTTGCGATCGTTCCCGTTGCTCAGGCTCTACAAGGAACAAACGGACAAACCCAAAACCAGCGCGTACCATGGTTTGCATACTTTTTATTTCGGGTACAGAGTCCTGTACTACATCAGCAATTTCATCCATGTATTGATATACACTCTCATATGATGTGCCTTCCGGGACGCTAACCCTCATGGTAATCAGGCTACGATCTTCAAGAGGCGCTAATTCCGATTTAAGATTCAAAAACAATACACCAATGGCTACAAAAGCCCCGACAATGATAATAACAGCCACCCATCTCTTGCGGATAAAACTGCTCAATGACCGGCTATAAGCCTCACTCAAAGCATCAAAATATTTCTCAGTAACGCGATAAAACCAGTTCTGAGAAGCGGAGGGCTTTAACATCTTAGAACACATCATAGGTGTGAGGCTAAGCGCTACAAAAGCTGAAATCACTACTGCTCCTGCAATAGCTATCCCAAATTCCCGGAATAGTCTACCGGTGGTGCCGCTTAGGAAAACTACCGGCAAGAACACGCATACCAACACAACCGTGGTGGAAAGAATGGCAAAATATATTTCCCTTGAACCTTTAAATGCTGCTTCAAGGGGTGACATTCCCTCTTCAATTTTCACGTAAATATTTTCCATGACCACAATCGCGTCGTCCACCACCAACCCTACAGCCAACACGATTGCCAAGAGTGTGAGCACATTTACAGAAAATCCGAACAGGTACATGATAAAAAATGCGCCAATGAGCGATACAGGAATGGCAATGATAGGAATAAGTGTGGTACGCCAGTTACGCAGGAAGACAAAAATGATGATGACTACCAGGATAAATGCTAATAGAATGGTTTCTTCCACTTCAGCAATAGAACGACGTACAAAGTCGGTAGTATCCATGATGATTTGCGCAGTAATATCCTCGGGCGTGTCATTTCGTAGTTCTTCTACTCTTTGTTTGAATAAATTAGATATTTCCACATTGTTGGCGCCAGATTGCGGTATCACTGCAAGAATGGCACAAGGTTCACCATTAAGTTTGGTAATAGATTTTTCATCTTCAGCGGCAAATTCTGCACGACCAATGTCTCCTAATTTGATGGGAAGTCCATTTATCTCCTTGATAATCAATTCTTCAAATTCTTTGGGCGACCGAATCAATCCTAAGGTACGTATGGTTAGATTGATGGCTGTGCCTTCGATAGTTCCGGAAGGCAATTCGACATTTTCGGCAGTGATCTGGGTACGTACGTCAGCCGCAGTTAAACCGTATGCCCCCATCTTGGCAGGGTCGAGTTTAATACGAATAGCATAACGTTTTTCGCCAAAAATATTGATTTCACTGATGCCAGGAATGGTTTGCAAGCGTTCTTTAAATAAACGGTCGGCAACATCCGATAAGTCAAGCGGATTACGACGTTCGCTACGTACAGCCAACATAATAATAGGATTTGAATCGGCGTCTGACTTGTAGACAGTCGGTGGATCGCAATCTCGAGGCAATCGATTCTGCACTCTTGATACACGATCGCGAACGTCATTGGCCGCAGCTTCCATATCCACACCCAATTCGAATTCTACGTTGATATTACTACTCCCGTCATTACTGGTAGATGTCAATGTGCGAATGCCCGAAATTCCGTTAATGGAGGCCTCTAAAATTTCGGTAATTTGCGATTCTATAATTTCGGCATTAGCGCCGGGGTAAGATGTCCGCACATTGATGATAGGTGGGTCAACACTTGGAAATTCACGTACCGGCAAAGACGTAACACCAATCAGACCAAAGATGACCACCACCAGTGACATCACTATGGCCATTACCGGACGTTTGATACTTGTTGAAGCTAAACTCATAATAAGATTATTGATGATTTTCGACGATTAGTTTCTTCCAACAATCGAAAATCAAGCATCGAAAATTAATTGATTTTTGCAGGAACAACTGTGGTTCGCGGCGTGATTTGCATGATACCAGTAGTAATAACCGAATCGCCAGGACTAATTCCTTTAATGATTTCAACACGATCATTCGTACGTGTTCCTGTCTCTACCATTACTGGATCTACTTTGCCGCCACGATAAAGGTAGGCTTTCTGTCCGGTAGACTCTGCAATAATTGCTTCGGTGGGCACCAATACCACATTTTTTTGCGTTTCCATTTGTACATCAATTTTTGCAAAAGCGCCTGGTATTAAATCACCATGAGGATTGGGGGTGAGCGCTTTCAGCTGCAACGTACGTGTTGCAGGGTCAATGGTAGGTTCTACGGCATAAACCGATGCACTACGAACGTCCGGAAGCCCTTCCATACGGTATTTGATAACCGTGTTACGACCCAGCATACGAGAATATTTTTCGGGTACGGCAAATTGTATTTTGGCAGGATTGTTATTCACCAGCGAGGCAATGTCTGTACCCGGAGTAATATATTCACCAGGCGAAACTTTACGAAACCCAATAGTTCCGTCAAACGGGGCTTTTATTTCTGTTTTTGATATTTGCGATTGCAACAGGGCTATATCAGCTTGTGCCGCTTGTAAATTAGCATACGACACATCATACTCTTGGCGACTAATGGCTTCCCTACCGAGCAATTGCCTTTGCCTTGCTTCTACATCTTCTGTTAGTTTGAGATTAGCCTGTGCTTTGGTTAATTGCGCCTGAAGATCATCATCGTAGACTTTAATCAATAAGGTACCTTTACTCACATGCATCCCTTCGTTAAAATGAATACCTGTAATTTTTCCCGATACTTCGCTCTTCAATATCACTTCTTCATTGGCCTCGATAGAACCTGTTACTGAAAGTGTTTCGGTAAAACTTTCAGGCTTTACCACTTGCAAATTAACCGGCAAGGCTGTACGAGCTAATCCGCTGCTACCTCCCATAGCTTGCTCAGGCTTCGACCATACGGCTTTATACACAATAGCTCCAACAAAAGCAAGAGCAATAAGGATGTAAAGTATATTTTTAATCTTCATTGTTGAAATAGAATTATCATGCGTATATTGAAAAACAATTTTAGGCGTCATTGTTTTTTAACAAACGCTATATTGTTATGATGCGTAAAATATTTTTAACTCAAAAAACGTGCAACGTTAGGCATTTCTATGCTTTTTGGCATGTGAAAAAATCTTAATAATTGTTAAGAAAAATACATTTCCCCTAAAAGAAAAAGCTATAAAAAATTAATTTTCAGACATTTAGAGTACTGAAAGAGATAGACACAGCCTATCTCGTAATTACGTCAAACTGATATCCTTCTTTGCCAAAAACAATAAGAGTCTGTTCCAGAGCATGTAACATGTTAGTAGCTGCCTTGGGAGAATCATGAAACACAATAATAGAACCGGATGTGGCATATTGTCGTATATTATGAAAACATTCAGCAGGAGATATGTCGGGATTAAAATCCATACACATGACATCCCACATGACTATGTGGTATTTTTTCCGTAAATACAGATATTGGCGTAAGGTAAGTTTTCCGTAGGGAGGTCGAAAAAATCGACTTTGTATCAATATCTGTGCCCGCTCTACATTAGTCAGATAATCAATAGTTTTGGTTTTCCACCCATTCAAATGATGGTAAGTATGATGACCAACAGCATGGCCTTCTTCTATGATTTGTTGGAACAATTGTTGTTCTTTTTCCACCTGCTTGCCACATAAAAAGAATGTCGCTTTCGCATGATGTTCTTTCAACAAACTCAATACTTGAGATGTTATTTCAAGTGCAGGACCATCGTCAAATGTAAGGTAGAGTTTTTTACCTTCGGAAGGTACTTTAAACATTACCTCACGAAACAACCATGGAAATAAAAACGATGGGCGAATACAATTCATGAAAGATCATCCAGATATTTCTTCGCAAACGCAAAAGTGATACAAAGGTCATACAAAAATAAAGATTTTCCCTTAAGACCGCGATTCGTTTTGTTCCATTTCTCTTTTTTGTATTTTTGCCGGAATCAATACGATATGAAATATCAATGTAATGCTTAAAATGATTCCAGCATATATTACCAGCTATATTGTTTTATCCAATATTTTTAACTTCGCATGAATGCAAAAGAACTCTTCGAAAGAATCGCTGAAAAACGGAGCTTCCTCTGTGTAGGCCTAGATAGTGATTATGAAAAAATACCCCAATTCTTACAAGAAAAACAACACCCTGTTTTTGAATTCAACAAACGGATCGTCGATGCAACGGCTCCATACACGGTAGCTTATAAACCCAACATGGCTTTTTATGAAGCTTTTGGCGTGGCAGGATGGGTCAATCTACGTTTGACTGTTGATTATATCAAGACAAATTACCCTGATATATTCTTGATTGCTGATGCTAAACGTGGAGATATTGGTAATACCTCGAAAATGTATGCTAAAGCATTTTTTGAAACCATTGGTTTTGATGCAATTACTATAGCTCCTTATATGGGTGAAGATTCTGTCAAACCATTCATTGGTTATAAAGATAAGTGGGCTATCATACTGGCGCTAACTTCCAATGATGGAGCTTCTAATTTTCAATATGGTGAAGACAAATACAGTGGGTTGAGACTGTTTGAAAGGGTCATTGAATGTTCCAAAAATTGGGGTACCACTGATAACCTTATGTATGTTGTAGGAGCTACGCGATCCGATATGCTCAAAGACATACGCAAGATGATTCCACACCACTTTTTATTGGTACCGGGTGTTGGAGCACAAGGAGGTAGTTTATCTGAAACTGCACAAGCAGGATTGAACGAACAATGTGGGCTATTGGTTAATTCATCAAGAGCCATTATATTTGCCGATAATACCGAGAAATTTGCTGAAATAGCAGGCCAAAAAGCTTGGGAAATGCAACAAGAAATGGCCTATTTATTGACCGAAAAAGGTATTATCATATAATAACGTCTGTTTTAAGAATAGATAAACAATCTGATTAACAATTTATTCTTCTTCTTTTGTGAAGAATGTGCGAGAAAAAATCAAGCCTTTGAAAAATGACCACCATTGAGGAAATTTGTAGAACGTTTTTGGATGATCCTAATTCTGTTTTCTATGTGCTGACTCATAGGGAAAAACAGGTATTTCGTAGTCGCTTGGTTTCAAAAACATATCGTAAAGGGGAATATATTTTCCGGGTGGGGGATCTCCCTACTGGATTAATTTGCTTGGCAAGTGGAAAGGCTAAAGTATTTCAGGAAGGAAGCGGAGGACGCGAACAAATTATTCGAATGGCCAAACCTATTGGTTTTATCGGATATCGCGCTTTGTTTGCCGAAGAAATACACGCTGCTTCAGCCATAGCTATTGAAGAATCAACTATAGCCAGTCTTGACCGGGAAACCTTGTTCAGTTTGTTACATGCCAACAGCCAACTTTGTATCCATATTATTAAATCACTGGCTACCGAATTGGGATTTTCGTATTTTCGTACAGTGACACTTACCCAGAAACAAATACCCGGTCGCTTGGCGGAATCATTGCTGTTTCTCAAAGACACCTATGGATGCGAAAAAGATGAAACAACATTAAAAGTATGTTTGTCACGGGAAGATATTGCTAACCTATCGAACATGTCAACTTCCAATGCTATTCGAACACTATCGTTTTTTGCCAACAAACAATTAATCGGAATAGACGGCAAAAAGATAAAATTACTTGACATTGCAGGATTGGAAGAAATGAGCAAAGAGCGAAAAGATGATCCCATGGCGCACCATAAGCCCAGCATATCATGAAGCCCAAGAAATACCATCCCTGGGCGTGGGTGCCGTCTTTATATTTTTCGCAAGGGCTTCCTTATGTAATTGTAATGACGGTTGCCGGCATCATGTACAAACGTATGGGGATTTCGAATACCGATATCACCTTGTATACAGGATGGCTTAACCTGCCCTGGGTCATCAAACCACTTTGGAGTCCTATTGTCGATATATTGAAAGCCAAGCGATGGTGGATCATTATCATGCAATGGATCATTGGAGCCGGATTGGCCTGTATCGCATTGACCATTCCTGCTTCGGCATTTTTCCAGATGACCATGGCTTTTTTCTTTCTACTTGCATTCAGTTCTGCTACGCACGATATTGCCATCGACGGTTTTTACATGTTAGGATTAACTCCTTATCAGCAATCTTATTTCATAGGCATCCGCAGTACATTTTATCGAATTGCTTCTATTACCGGACAAGGTCTACTGGTGATGCTAGCAGGCCGGTTGGAGAAATCCACTGGTAGCATTCCGCTTGCCTGGTCTTCCGTTTTTGGCATGGTTGCTATAATGTTTGTCATCTTGGGTATTTACCATTATTTTATCCTACCACAACCGGAAACCGACAGATTAGTGGCAAAAAAAAGGCTCACGGATACTTGGAAAGAATTTTTGAACACATTTGTTTCATTCTTCCAAAAGAAGGATATTATCCCTGCCATAGCTTTTTTCCTACTATACCGTTTAGGTGAATCGCAACTAAACAAAATAGCATCCTTATTCATGTTGGACCCTAAAGTAAAAGGTGGTTTAGAGTTACAACCCGAAACTGTCGGATTCGTATATGGTACATTAGGAGTAATTGCTTTGATAGCGGGAGGAATCCTTGGAGGAATTGCGATTTCCCAAAAAGGCCTTAAGTTTTGGATATTACCGATGATGTTTGCCATCAATCTTCCTGATTTAGGATACGTATACCTAGCCTATGCACAACCCGATAATTTATGGCTCATCAACACATGTATCGTCGTCGAACAATTCGGCTATGGCTTCGGTTTTACAGCCTTTCTGCTCTATATGATTTATACTTCCGACGGTTTGTATAAAACCGCCCATTATGCCATTTGCACAGCATTTATGGCATTAGGGATGATGTTGCCTGGAATGGCGGCAGGATGGTTGCAAACACAACTTGGTTATTACTATTTCTTTATTTGGGTAACGGCAAGTACTATTCCTTCCTTTTTCTTATTACCTTTTTTACGTATTGATCGTCAGTTTGGGATGAAAAGATAAGCATGTCTGTTTTTTACACCTGTAGTTTCACGGTTGATGGCCGGTAGGACTTGCATGCTGTACTCTTATCTCAAATTTTCGTCAAAGTATGGTATGTTTTCAAATAATTTCCGTGCTTTAAAAATATCTTTATTTACTACAAACAATCGGTAAATCCTATCATTTATAGTATTGTAGCAAGGAATGTCGTTTTGAATTGTTCTTATATTTTGTTTCTCAAGTGACTTTTTGTATGAATCAAAAATCTCAAATGACCGCGTAAAGACAATCAGGTGCCAATGTTCCAAATGAAGTATATGTTCTCGATAATATGTAATCGCTTCATCTATATTCGTAGTTGAAAAATCTAATTTTTCCTTTTGTCCTCTTTCAGTGTAATAGATTTCCCAATTATTTCCATTCATTTCCAATTTGTCTACACCATCAGGTATTGGGCCTCCTATGCCACTAATATAAAATCTATTACAACCTTCAATACTTAATTCGTCATACAACTTTTTAAGTTTGTCCATTGTTTTTTATCTTATTTTATGCTACTCTATTTCGGTACTTGCATTCAGCATTCCAGCAATTGCTGGCTGGTTGTGGGCGACAGACCTTGCTAAACGCACTTCACCGCCCGCTGGAAGCAGACCGCAAGTTGGCTACTGTTATTTATGTCAATTAATATTTGTCATTATCTTTCAAAGTTAAATCTGTTAACCCAATTAGAAAGTCACAACATTGATAATATCCTCCTCCTCTTGGTGTCCACCTATCAACAACGTGATATTTACTGTCTTTTTTACCTTCTAAAATCCATTGAGAGCCGTCTAGCCCCATAATTTCTTTTTCCTCTGTATCCATATCCCAAAAATCAATTTGACTCAGCAATGTTTTAAAGTTCTCCCAAGACTCACTATCTATTTGTTTCTGTTTAGCAATTGTCAATTGTCCTGGTTCGTATCCTCCTGCACCATTACACAATTTCCAAGTAAGTAAATAGATATTCTGTTGTTTCTCTATTCGTATGGAAATTGGATTATGAAAAGTTCGTAGCCACAAAAATCTATAAATTTCTGTTTGACTACTGTCGGAAAAAATAACAGGTTCTCTCATCGCAAACAACTGTTCTGAATACCATTTGTTTCTAAAATTATCAAACTCCACGGAAAAATAAAGTTGAGTACTATCTATTGGTATTAACAAATCGTGTGTTTCATAACTTTCAGTTTCTGAATTTATAGAAATCTTATTGTCTTTACTTTGGCACGATATTAAAATTGCAAGCAAGATTATTGATAAACTAATTATTCTTTTCATTTTTATTATTGTTTTTTATTTTTACTCTGCTACTTCAATTGTAGCCAACGTTCCCGCGCTTGCTGACGGCGGGCGTTGCGGGCGCCAAACTGTCCACTGACACAAAAGGTGGCGCGCCCGCCTGGATGCCATGGTCGGGCAGGGGCAACAAGCTTTATTTTTCACTTGTCACTCCATCTCAACCCGGACCGCAAGTTAGCGGTTCGTTGTTTTTTGTCATTTACATATTCCAAAATGTCGCCCGGTTGGCAGTCTAATGCTTTACAAATTGCGTCTAAGGTGCTAAAACGAATTGCTTTTGCCTTTCCAGTCTTTAAGATAGAAAGGTTAGATAATGTCAAATCAACTCTTTCAGAAAGTTCATTCAGAGAAATTTTTCGCTTTGCCATCATCACGTCTAAGTTTACAATGATTGGCATAGTTTAAATTGTTAAATCATTTTCAGATTTCATATCTATGGCATTTTGCAAGATTTTTTCGAATATTGCCGCAGCAGTTGCAACTATGACAGAGACAAAAGTAGTCACGATACACATGGCAAGAAAACCCGCAGGGTCGTCCTCTTTATGATGGAATATCCTTATATATAGTCCTGCTGCCACAATTAAAATACTTAATACGATGGCACAATACTTTATGCTCTTTAAAGCCCCTACAGAGTTTGATGAGAATACTTTATTTTGCCCAATGTATCCAAGTAATCTGAACGCCTTATACAACGCAACAAAAAAAGCGATGGATGCTGCGTATCCATACAAGATGAACGGGTCAGAGTAAATGCTGAACAAGTCTAAGTTTGCAGCTCTTCCCTCGGTTGAGGGAACTAGAATCAAAATAGCAAGTACTACAATGCCGATAAGCACGATGACTGCCTGAAGAAATATTGTTGAAATTCTTTTCATAATGATTTTTAGAATTTTTAGATTATGCTGCAAAAATGATAAATATTTATTATTTATCAATAAATATTTATCATTTTTTAGGAAGTATTGGAAAAATAAATGCCTTTGTATTATTAAACTGGTTTACAGATTCTGAATTTGAGCAATCAGACTGTTAGGATTAGTTGGCTTGTCGGCTACAATTATAACTAATGTTCCACAGCTGCTTGCGGTGGACGTTGCGGGGCGCAGAACTGTCCGCAGATACGGATGGTGACGCGCAAGCTGGTAACTATCATCTTTGCGAGACGTTTTTTTCTACTAAACTTGACTCCACTACATTGGCTTTAGATTCTTATTCAATCGGTCAATTATCCATGATAAGCGTTTAATACGCCCCACGTCTGTTTTAGCGTCAAAATATGCCCGTGCATATGTCTTTTTGACTGATGGTGACATTAATTGAAAATTCGCATATGCCAATTCATGTTCTCTCACTAAATCAAATAAAATTTTTATTTGTTCATCCGTAACAATTAGTGAATTGGGCGTATCCCATTGACCGTTTTCCTGAGCTTCTCTTATTTTCGTTCGGCCATAGTCGGTCATTATCCCCTGCTTTTCGAGCGTTTCAACCAATGCCTTGTTTTTATCAGACCACTTACTATTTTTTCTGCGTATAGAAAAATATTTGATGTAAGTTTTATCGTCTATCCGCTGCATTTGTCCGTCAATCCAACCAAAACAAAGGGCTTCTTCAAGTGCTTCACTTGCCTTTATAGTTTTTGGTCCACCTGGTTTGCCAAATAACAGCCAAACACCGCCGCTTGACAGGCAATTATCATGTAACCAATTCCTAAATTCATTTCGCGAAGTAAATGACAAATATTCAGTCATAACGCTTATCATCTATATCTACTATTATTCTTTACATTTGATGATGTTGCCGGCTGGCATTTTATTATTCCATTATTATTTCAATCGCTTTTTCCAACACCTCGTCTTTACCTTGTTTTATTCCGTTTATTGTCGGTTCAACTTTTACATCGGGAATGATACCGGTTCGTTGTGTTTGTGTTCCGTCGGGGTAGTAAACACCTATTCCTGAAATCGTTGTTTGTAATCCACCGGGTAGCGAAATTCTCGACACATCGCCATCAGCACCCGCCGTTTGGCTGCCTACAATGGTGGTATTGTCACCGGCTCTGAATGCCATTGCTGTATATTCGGATTGGCTTATGGAGGATTCGTTGACAATCACCACCAATTTACCTTGATAAGTCTCACCGGTTTTAGGAATTTCAAGCACAGGCCTAAAGATAAACTCTCCCGGATTATTAACATTCCCAATTGTGAATTTTACAAACGGGGAGGAATTTGAAACAAAATAAGAGCCTAATAAGAAAGGCACAAATGTTGACGGATAATTCCGGATGTCGATAATGATTCCTTTTGTATTCCTGAAAGATTCTTTAATTACAGGTATGTCTTCACTTTTAATATTTGCCAGTGTTATATAACCGATATTTCCATCCAAGAGTTTATAACATTTTTCATTTTGATTTATTTTATAGCGGTATATATTCAAACTGTTCCTTTGATAAAGCGGCAGTTCTTTTTGTTGTACCTTTCCCGAGGAAATATATCGAATATTTACGATATTATTATTAGACCGTAATAAATCAAAAGAAATATTCCATAATCTTACCGCTTCATTTGATGCAGGATAATAAATTTTGACACTGTCAACGATGGATTCAATTGTTTTTCCATTGATATGGGTAACAATATCGCCAACTTCCAAGCCAGATGCTTCTTTTAATTCGGGGTTGTAGTAATCTGTTACTACTAATTTTTGTTCAATAAATTGAACCCGAAAAGAAGCATAATTATTCCCCCTTAAACTCTGTATCGCATTCCTGCCTCCCCACAAATTAGCATGTGTATCATTGATGTCGCCAATCATTTTTAAGGCTGCCAATTCGTATTCCAATTCATTTTTTGCCAAAATAAATATTGGAACATATTCTCCCAAAACGTCATCCCAATTTTTGTCGGTTAGGTATGTATTGGGGAAAAAGTATTGTATCATGTTCCAATATCTGTAAAGGGTCAATAAACGGAATCCGGCATCGGGATATGGCATATTAGGATAAGGATTCTCATTTAGAAATTCAGGATTGCCTATATTCCGAGTCATTTTGATGTAAAAATGCTCTCCTTGATGTCTATTTGAATATATTTCCCGAATTTTCTTTTTCAAGTCATTATTCATATTACTCTTTTCTACCCACGATAAATCCGGTTTCAGGTAGGCATCCGCCGGAGTTTCTTTGCAGGTTGAACAAGCAGGGATTTTTCCGTATTTGTTTATCCACTCAAAAAGCACTTTGTCTCTTTCCGTATTGTTTTTCACTTTTAGATATATGGGAAGCATGCGGAATAATTCATAATCCCAATTGTAATTCCCTTCACCTACTTCAGGGTGGTGGTATTTCAAAAAGCCCCACAATTTGCCTAACAAATCCAAGTTGACAATTAATTGGTCATTGAGTGGTGGAAAAACAATGGCAGAACCATTATCAAACTCTTTATCTTTTTCGGCGGGTAAAAGTTCTTTTTCAAAAATTTTTGCTTCCGAAATATCTTTTTCGTCAATAGTAATTTGTAAATTGTCCAACCACATTTTACCTTTTCCTACTAACAATCCGCCAACTACGATTTGTTGTGTCTTAGACGGATTCATCCGTAAAGTGATTTCACATTTTGTCCAATCAGTGGTACCTGTAACTCCTCTGTTAGCCATGTTATCGAAAGCGATTTGAGGATCAATCCGCAGCCACAACCCGGCATAACCATCCGTCACATTTTCGGTTTTGATGTAGCCGGATAAAGTAATTTGTTTTCCGTCATAGTTATTTGGAAGACTGAGCGATATGGGTTGGAAATCTCCGGATTCCCCGGTAAATTCTAGGACTACCGAATATTTTCCTGATTGAACGTTTACGGAATCTAAAGAAACCGAATAACCGGAATTGGCAGTAGCATACCAGCTTTGTAGCTTCCCATTCAGAATATTTTCAAAATCCAAATTGAATTTTAAGGGTGTTACTTGTGCTTGACAACTAACACTAATTGTCAAAACTGAAATCAAAATTGTAAGAATACTTGTTCTCATTTTATGCTGTTTTTATGTTTATTCTTTCTTGTCGCTTCGTCATATTAAAATTTCTACTTCGTTTTCACCACACTTTCCGCACGCAGAACCGCAGCCCTGAAAGGGCAAGCTCAGCGGAGTTAAAGCAAACCGCAAGTTGGGTGTTCGGCATTTATGTCGTCTGTTGTCAATTGCCACCTCACGTTTTTTGTCATATTATAATTCTCCAATTCTTTGTCTCGCGATTTTTTCAGTTGCTTTTGTTTTACTACAAATCCGTGGTTTTCAAAAAACTTTTTTGCTGTAATACTCACTTCTGAATAGATTACCTGATTATCCTGTTTAATCGCTTTCTTTTCAAGTTCTGATAATAATCGATTTGCAATACCTTGTCCTTGATAATCTTTGTGTACAAACATAAAATCCAAATAGCCATCTGTTGCCAAAGAACCAAACCCTACGACTTTATTGTCAAGATCGCCACAATAAAATATTGCTCTACAATTGTCGCGTTCCACTTTTCAAAGTCTGTATGCCAAGAACTCCAATCGTCAATTTCATCTTGGGGATAATCTCTCGAATTTATAGCCTGTATCGTTTCGTAGAAAAGTCTTGTGATTTCAACAATGTCAGGTTTTTGGGCTTGTCTTATTTTCAAATTCATTTTCTATTTGCATTATTTTTTCAAATTTATACTTATTGTCTTCATTTGCATTTCTGGCGGCTGACCGCCAACTTGACTATCGCTTCCATTAACAGAAGCTACTTTCTATTTTCGGAATATTGGCCTCCATAAAACGATTGTACCGGATCAAGTAGCAATTGCAAATTGCCTGATGTTTCAAGCCGAATTTGAAATTAGGCTCAACGGTAGGGGGCGTAGCAGATGTACTTTATTAATAGATTTGATTAGATTCAATTGAATCAACAATTTTCTTAAGAAAAATTCTGCTGTCAAAAGAATTATTTGGTGAGCACCCAGTCCGAACTACAACAAGTTGTTTTGAGGGTATTATAAATATGAATTGACCGTCATATCCCTCACAATAGAATAGATCGGTAGGACATCCGGGAAATTTATTAGATTGGTTAAGCCAAAAGTGTGATCCATAATTACCCTCAGAATCCGTTGCCAGTGTTGTAGTGTATGTCACCCAATTTTCAGGAAATAACTGTTCACCATACCAATAACCATTGTGAAGATAGAGCAGCCCGAAGCGGGCATAATCACGAGCAGAAGCATATAAGTAGGTGGACCCGACCAAAGTACCTGAAGCATCAGGTTCCCAGACAATACTATGCATCCCGATTTTTTTGAACAAATATTTTTGCGGAATAGAGTAATATTCTTCATCATTGTGAATTTGAGTACGAATATAATCTTGAATAATATTAGTAGAACCTGAGGAATATGACCATTGTGAATTAGGTTTTGCGTATAGCTTTTTTGAAGCAGCAAAAGCCCCCATGTCTCCCTCTTTCATCAGCATAGAAGGGGCATCTGGCAAAAAAAACTTGTTGTAATTTTCATTAAACTTTAAGCCACTTTTCATTTGGAGCAGATGATTAAGAGTGATATTTTTTCTGTCATCATCTCTCCATTCGTCAAGATTTATTGGAATATTTATATCTAAGATTCCCCGTTTTACTAGAATGCCAACTAAGGCATTAGTGAAACTTTTTGCCATCGACCAGCTAAGAAAACGAGTTGCAGGATTAAGATCATCTCGATACCGTTCAGCAATAATCTGATCTTTGTATATAATAATGACTGCAAATGTCCCCTTATATACAATAGAATCTTCAAATACCTGATTAACTATTTCTTTTATTTTTTGTATATTTATACCTTCTGGAACAGTATCACTTATTAGGTCTCCAGAGGGCCATGGAATTGTTTCCAAATTAGTATCATGAAGAGGTGGATTTGGGTAATTCAGTTTTTTAACAGATTCTTCTGAAAAATCTCTGACTAATGTGCAACCTAAACCTTCGTTAAAAATAGCCTTTGAGCTCCATAGTAAAAATCTACTAATTACCACTTTATTATCATAGTCAACTATGTTGCTACTGAGATTGAAAGGGAAGAAATTAATATCCTCTCTTTCTATACTTTCCTGGGTGCGACCAGCAACAAAAATTCCAGATGCAAGGTTTTTAGCTGCATATCCTGTTATTGCTGGTGCAAGATAATTAATGTATAATAATGCTGATAGAATCAACAGAGTGGTAAAGAACAAAGAAAAGAATGTTCGTTTTTTCATGGTCGAAATATAGTGAAATAAAACTTAAGACAAAATACGAAATTTGCTTTTCAGTTAGATAGCGTAGCAATTAAAAGTCCCGATAGATCAACAGAATCAGAGACTTGCCGACAACTTAATGGTTGCCCCCATGTTCGGCGGAATATGCAGTTTTGAATTTGGAATGAGAGAATCTCGGAATCCTTAATAAAAACAGTATCTTGCAAGTCATTCAGTGTTGCATTGAATGCGCTTCTCAACCCTGTCACTAAATCTACACTTACAATTTCCTTTTTCAAAAGATAAAATTCAATTTTACACTTTTTTATCTTGGAATTTTGTCCACACGCACTAACTACGTGAATTAACATCGCAAAAACTACTATAAATTTTATTGTTTTCATATTAATTCAATTTTCATTTTACACTGTCCCCCCGAGACGAAAGCTAAAGCGGGCGGCAAAAGTTGAAATTACCGATTTCAGCCTGCTTGCAGGCAGGACGCAAGTTCGGCGTCGTCATTTTATTTGGATGAATAGTATTTTTCAATTCCACCAAATCCTGTTATTGTTTTATTCTCTTTTGTTTTATTGATAAAGTTGTTTAATCGCTTTTCAAATTCTTCCGGTCGTTTCCTCCCTGCTTCAATATATGCAATCCGGATACGTTTATATGTGTCGGAAAAATGTTGATAGTTTTTCCATGCTATTTTATCTTCTTTCAATCTTTCAATGATATCATTTGGAAAAATAAAAGGGTCAGACAA
>JAVBMZ010000029.1:0-7511 GCA_031551935.1 Bacteroidales bacterium | reverse complement strand
GAAAAACCTGAATACAGCGCTTGTAGCAGTCTCATGGGCACAATTTGAACCTTCTGAAGGTAAGTTTGATTATACGATTGTAGACGGTGTTATCGAGCAGGCACGTGCAAATAAAATGCGTGTGGTGCTGCTCTGGTTTGGTAGTTGGAAAAATACGTGGTCGAGTTATGCTCCTGACTGGGTCAAAAAGGATTTTGCGCGATTTCCACGTGTACAGCTTCGCGATGGTTCAGGCACGGAACGCCTTACACCTTTAAGTGAAGAAAATCAAAAAATAGATGCACGGGCATTTGCTGCGTTGATGCGGCATCTGAAGGCTTTTGATAGTAAGGAAAATACCGTTATAATGATTCAGGTACAGAACGAAGTAGGCGTGATTCCGGATGCCAGGGATCACTCGGAGATAGCTAACAAGGCTTATAATGGCCCTGTTCCTCAGGAGTTGATGAATTACCTTGTCAAAAACCGCGAAATAATAGCTCCGGAACTCCGTAATAAGTGGGTTGCTACGGGGTTCAAAACTTCGGGGACATGGGAA
Organism: Bacteroidales bacterium; assembly: GCA_031551935.1. Lineage (GTDB taxonomy): Bacteria > Bacteroidota > Bacteroidia > Bacteroidales > UBA4181 > JAIRLS01. The sequence continues at coordinate 6,973 of JAVBMZ010000029.1, read as the reverse complement.
GAAATATTCGGTACTGGACTGCAAACCGAAGACTTATTCATGGCTTGGTATTATGCGAAGTATATCGGTAAAGTGACAGAAGCAGGGAAAGCCGAATACAATTTACCAATGTTTACCAACGCCGCCTTGATACGGACAAATTATGCACCAGGACAGTATAACAGCGGTGGACCATTGCCTCATTCGGCAGATATATGGCGGGCAGGAGGGCCACAATTAGATTTTCTGGCGCCCGACATTTACTTCGGATTCAAGGAATGGAGCGACAAGTATGTGCGTAATGGTAATCCGCTGTTTATACCCGAAATGGGTGGCGGAGCGCTTGGGGCTGCTAATGTGTTCTACGCAATAGGCCATAACAATGCCATTGGAGTGTCACCGTTCGGCATTGATAGATCGTATGGGGCCAACGACCCGCTTGGTAAAAGCTATGAAATCCTGTCACAACTTGCTCCATTAATCTTGGAACATCAAACGAAAGGTAATGTTGCCGGAGTTGTTCTTGAGAGTGTTACGCCTTCTCAAAAAATACAATTAGGAGGCTACACGCTTAATATACAAGGAAACAGAGCACAAAATCAAGGACAAACTCAGGGTGCAAATGCTGTTCCCGATCCTCACGGGATCTTTATTGCCTCTGCTCCAAATGAATTTTATATAGCCGGTTCCGGTCTGACAATTACGTTCTCACCCCTGACAGATGGACCTCCTATTGTTGGGTTAGCAACAGTTGAGGAAGGTAAATTTGTTGATGGAAAGTGGAAACCCGGACGACTTCTGGCTGGAGATGATACCGGACAAGGTAATAATGTTTCGTTGCGAAGTTCTTCAACCGGAATACTCCGCGTGACGGTTTACCGGTATCGTTGACAAATATCAACTTCAATTCACCATAGTAAAATGGTATGATGATAAAGTAATCGGATATATTAACTTATCCGCATAGGTTTATTTTTAGGTTTAGGTATCTTAAGTTAGATTCCAATACGATTGGATGTTCGAATTCATTCGAATATTCAATCGTATTTTTTTCATTATGTTGTCAAACATGGCTTAGTTTGAGACCTATAACATGGGGTGTACTACAAAAGTTATTTGTGCAGTAGGAGTGGTGATATCAACTACTTTTGACTAACTTTGCAGCGCAAAAAAATACAACATGACATTAAGGAAAGGTGATAAGGTTAAGTTTTTAAACGATATAGGAGGCGGAATTGTCACCAGGGTCGAACATAAGATGATATACGTGGAAAATGAGGATGGCTTTGAAGTTCCTGCTACAGAACCGGAATTGCTTAAAATAGAAGTTTCGCCATCGGAAGCGACACCTTTTACCACGACTATTCGACAAGCAACCGCTGACATTCCTTTAGAGACATTTGTTCCTGAACCTGAAGAAGCTACTGATTATATTGATTTATCTGGGACTCTTGAAGATTCAAATATAGATACCGCTGTTAATTTATTATTGGCTTGGACTGTTCGTCATAAAAAAAATGGCAATACGGTATATGATTTGTATCTGATTAATGATTGCAGTTATCATATCATGTATGTATCTGCAATGGTAAAAGAAGGCGCCTATCATGGAATACAGGCAGGTGTACTCGAAAACGATACGACCATACACTTGACCGAGATCTTGGCTGGAGAGTTGAAACATATCACCAGTATACGAATTGAAAGCCTTTTTTTCAAAAAAGGAATATTTATGCCCCAAGAGCCAATGCGTTATGAACTAAAGATAGACGAATTTTATGTGACAGATGCCATGAATTATGTTACCAACGAATATTTTGACGAAAAAGCGTTGGTATACAATATTTCGGAGGAATTTTTATTGTCTGAAATAGAAAACGTGGCATGGGAAGTACAGGCGCAATTTGAGAAACAGAAAAAACATATTGACGCGCCAAAACCGAAATTTGTAACCAAAAAAGAACCGGACGAAGATAAAGAGGAGGTAGACTTGCATATCGAACAGTTGGTAGACAATGCAAAAGAATTATCATCAGCTGAAATGCTTGACATACAAATGGCTCGTTTTCATACATCGCTCGAAGGAGCGTTGCGAAATCGTCAAAAACGTATTGTATTCATACATGGAGTGGGAAACGGCAGATTGAAACTCGAAATTCGCCGGACGTTAGACCAGAAATACCCCAGATTACGGTACCAGGACGCTTCGTTTAAGGAATATGGATACGGGGCGACTTTAGTGTTTCTATAAAGTTACGTAAAAAAATTAACATTTAAAAACCAATCCTTGTTCGTATGAAAAAAATATTGCTTTTGTTGGTCATCTTTTTGTTAGGCGAAATTCGCTTGATGGCTCAAGAGGCCTTTTTCCCTACCAAAGAGGGGGCTGTATTACTTTACGATTGTTGTGATAACGGCAAATTAGAATATCTTGTGCGCTATACCGTGACCAAAGTATCCAGAGAAGAAGGCAATTTAAACGTTACCTACCAGAGTGAAATGCTGGAACCAACCAAAAAACAAAATCTTGTCTTGAAAGAAGATGTCGCTGTCAGCCAACAAGGCGATATATCATATTTGGATATGAGGGATTTCCTGATCATGCCCGACCTCAGCAAATCATTGTCAAGTGGCCCAGCGACTTCACCGCCTCCAGGTTCTGGAGCAACTACTAAAGTCGGTAAAAATTCAACCATTACTACCAGTGCCAGTGTATCGTTGAACGATGCTAAAATCAGGAAAATCGACATTGATGGTGGAAAAATAGAAATGCCACTCAATATCCAACCGGGTGATACCTTGTCTGTTGCTGACATGAAAGTAAACTGGAAGACACGGACCATGCTGACACCCATGAAAGTTACCGTACAAGTTACCAACCGTAAGGTAGAAGATATGGAAGAGGTAACTGTAAAAGCAGGAACATTTACCTGTTACAGAGTATCGTGTGATGCCAAAATTAATTCGACAGGTGTCATAGCGGTTGGAAAAAATGTTACCCATTATACTTATTGGTACGCCAAAGGTATTGGAATGGTGAAAATGGAGTCGAAAGGCACGGTGACTAAATCTATGGAACTCACCGAAACAACGGGTTTGTAATGAATTATTTAATAACATAAATCAATGATTGAACCATGAAAAAATTAAAATTATTATTTCCGGTTGCCTTTGTCTTATTGGCAATGATGTCTGTTGCTTTTGTAGCATGCGACGATAAAGAAGATGATACAGATTACGCTTCTATTGGTAAGCAAGCGGCAGAAGAATATTGTGAATGTATGGATATTACTGACAGCACAAATGAATGTGATAAAGAATTAAATAAAAATTATACCATCACCGAGAAGTTTGTAGAGGCTTTTAATGCTGTATCTGTCGGCTTGTGTAAGATAAAACTCACAATAGAATACCAATAAAAAATGTGTTTAAGCTTGAAATACATCGGATGAAATGTTGCAGCTTTGTTGTTTGCAATATAAAACAATAGATATTAGTCTCAGGTGATGAGTAACTGAACAATCATGACACAAAAAAAGTATAAAATCTTGTTGGTAGACGACGAGTCTGATATCCTGGAATTTTTAGGTTATAACCTGCAAAAGGAAGGGTATGAGGTTTTTAAAGCTATGGATGGCGATAGCGCTATTCAAATAGCACTAACCGAAGTGCCTCATTTGATACTGATGGATGTGATGATGCCAGGTAAAGATGGCGTAGAAACATGTGAAGAAATGCGTACATACCCACAGTTGGACGACACTATTATTGCTTTTCTCACAGCAAGAGCTGAAGATTATTCACAAATAGCGGGCTTCGAAGCTGGCGCTGATGATTATATCAATAAGCCTATCAAACCCAAAGTATTGCAAATCCGTATTAAGGCTTTGCTCAAACGCTATCATAAACCAGAAGATTCAGGAAAGAAGAAAAATAAAGCAGATCAAGACAACGATTTGAAGATTGATACGGAACGTTTTGTGGTGATTAAAGATGGAGAAGAACTCACCTTACCCAAAAAAGAATTTGAACTACTTGCTTTACTGATGTCTAAACCTGAAAAAGTATTTGGTCGCGAAGAAATATTTAACCTGGTATGGGGTGACGATATTATCGTTGGTGATCGTACCATTGATGTACATATACGGAAACTTCGTGAAAAGATAGGAGACGAATACATCAAGACCTTGAAAGGCGTCGGATATAAATTTGTTGCTCGATAAAATACATTGTGCTAGCACACTACTAATAAAGGGAAAATAACAGTCAACACATGCTTTCGATGTCGAAAGGGTATCGTTTGAAGATTTTTTTGTTTTACAGAAACTTTTCTTGGCAAAAAACGTATAACAAAAAACTAAGATAAACGAATAACTAGACGAGCAAATTAGTGAAATAATATAAATTAAAGATTGATCGGGTATTTTATTGGGTTGAATAAAGACCAAGAAGATATCTGTTATCATTGGCATGAAGTATAACTATGAAACATTTTAAGGATTTTTCTATTAAGGTCAAGTTACCTGTAATGATTGGAGGCGCCAGTTTGATAACATTAACTGTCGTTTGTATCTTATTGATAGTTCCTTTACGTTCCAATTCACTGGAAAACTCATCAAAAATAGCCCAATTGTCTGCTGAAGAGGCGGGGCAGGATGTAGCTGCCGTGGTAAACAGTGCGGCAAGTGTAGTTCGGTCCTATGCAGGGGTTCTGGCACAACTATCTGTCTCAAACGTTGTTCCTAACGAGAAAAAGCGTGAACTAGTCGTTATGGAAATGCAAGCCATACTGAAAGGCGAAAAAACATTATACGATATTTGGTGCACATTCGAGCCAGACGCACTGGATGGTATGGATTCTCTTTTTATCAATCAACCGGGGAGTAATTCGCAAGGAAATTTTGGCCCATGGATTATTGGAGACAAAGTGGTTGTTCTTGAAAACGATTACGAAGCGGATTATTATACTATAGCCAAAAAAGCTAACAGGGAAGTTATCATGGATCCGTATTGGGACGAAGATCTTGGAAAACCAATCCAGATGTTCAGTATTTGTCTTCCCATTGTTCATCATGGTAAATTTCTGGGAATAGCTGGTACCGATTTTCCTGTCAGTGAATTGAATAAATTGATTTCGAGTTATAGTTCTAATACCGTAGGAAAATTGGTTACGGATAAAGGTATTATTGCTGTTAGCCATGATGAAAATCTCATTGGACAAGAGGCAGAAAACGGGAACCGTGAAATTTTGGATAAACTATCTGCCGGAAAAATGTTCGAAGGCATGTACCGTGTAGATGGCAAGGAAATATACAAAGTTTATGTGCCGATTCAATTGGGAGAAGGTACGGAACCTTGGTTCTATGCAGTGGATATTCCCAAGGCAGAAATTTATGCACAAGCCCGTCAGACAGCAGGTTATTTGATCGTATACTGTTTGGCAGGAGTCATCTTGATATCCTTTGCTGTATGGTTTTTGGTACAAGCTATTTTAAAAGGCATCATTGATGTAACAGGTATCATTCATCAACTTTCATTCGGTCGGCTTGGTATGCACATTGGTAAAGACCAAAATAATGATGAAATAGGCAAGATGAAGACGGAATTGAGTAGCTTGGTGAGTGGGTTGCAACGTACGGCTGATTTTGCACAGAAGATTGGCGAAGGTAACCTGAATGCCGAATACCAATTATTGAGCGATGATGATGTACTTGGTAATTCACTGCTTGAAATGCGCCTGAATCTTCAGAAAGCAACAGATGAAGCCACTATCCGTAAGGAAGAGGAAGATAGAAGAACTTGGGTAACTACCGGGGTAGCCAAATTTGCAGATATCTTGCGACAAGATAATAGCAACTTGGAAGCCCTGTCGGACAATGTGATTAGCCATCTGGTAAAATACCTTGGCGCTAACCAAGGCGGCATATTTATACTTGAAGAAGACGGTACTGACAAGTTTCTCGAGATGAAAGCTTGTTATGCTTACGATCGTAAAAAGTTCATTCAAAAAAGGATACAACTTGGTGAAGGATTGGTTGGAACCTGTTATTTAGAAGGAGAACCTATCTACATGACGCAACTTCCTGACAGTTATGTGACCATTACTTCAGGTTTAGGAGACAGTAATCCCAAGGCTCTACTACTATGTCCCTTGAAAGTAAATGGTGAAATATATGGAGTAATGGAAATAGCTTCTTTTCAGACTTATGAACCTTATCAACTGGAATTTGTACAGAAAGTGAGTGAAAGCATTGCTTCCACAGTATCAACTGTCAGAATTAATGTACGTACGGAACGTTTATTGGGGCAGACCAAGCTACAAGCCGAAGAAATGGCTAACCAGGAGGAAGAATTGCGTCAAAACATGGAAGAAATGCAAGCTACTCAGGAAGAGATGCGTCGCCGTGAAGCTGAGTTGAACAATACTTTGGTGGAAATGAAAAAAATGCAGGAAGTAGGTGAAGAAAAAGACTATGAAATGCAGCAATTCTATAAATCCATGTTCGATTCGTTTAATATGGTTGAATTTTCACCTGAAGCTTTAATTACCGATATTAATCAAAAAGTAATTGACACTTTCGAGGGGGCTGCAAAAGTTGATTTTATAGGAAAATCCCTTTCAGACGTGATAGGAGAAGATACGGCTCAAACAGCTTGGAGTGCAATAGTCAGTGGTAAATCCTTCGAGAATGTTCAGCCAGTGAATACCGGTCCTGGCAAAAGCACTGTCTTCAAGCAAAAGTTTATACCTATTTGTAATAACAAAGGTACATTGCAACGGGTATTATTGATGGCGCTTCCAGTGTAGTAAGGCAGAAGGAATCATGGTCCATCGATGAAAAAGTAAATGCCCTGGCAAATTAGTTTGCCAGGGCATTTTTACTAGATAGCTTTGCGTTCGAATTGAGGCATTTACTATACTTGATACTTTACACTTTTGATTATATGGTTTTTCTGAGTAAGTAATTATGACTTAAATCACCGGTAATTATAT
>JAVBMZ010000110.1:0-9677 GCA_031551935.1 Bacteroidales bacterium | reverse complement strand
CCCAGGCATATTACGATGATATGAGGCAGTTTAGCCCCGAAGATGAAGACAATACCTATGATGATTAACCGAACCCAATGATAAGATAAAAGCATCTTCCTTTACTGGTAAGATGCTTTTTTTTCATATTCAAAATCCATGTATGAAGCCACAACTTATTGCCAATGCCATCATCGTAAATGAAGGCCGTCAACAAACCGGTAATGTCCTCATCCGTGAGGGCAAAATTGCCGACATCTTTTCCGGCGATGTACCTGCACAAATATTATCTGAAGCCACGATCATAGATGCTACTGGAAAATTTTTACTCCCGGGGGTGATAGATGATCAAGTTCATTTTCGTGAGCCTGGATTGACATACAAAGCGGATATTTATACCGAAGCCAAGGCAGCTGTAGCAGGTGGAATCACCTCATATATGGAAATGCCCAATACCCTTCCTCCCACTACTACGCAAGAGCTGTTAGCAGAAAAACACGAGATTGCAGCACAAAAGTCTTTAGCAAATTATTCTTTTTATATCGGTGCCACCAATGATAACATCGATGAAATACTTAAATCAGATTTTTCAAAAGTATGCGGTGTAAAGGTATTTATGGGTTCGTCTACGGGCAATATGTTGGTAGACAATATGGAAACTTTAACGAACATATTTAGTAAAGTTCCTGCTTTGATAGCAGTGCATTGCGAAAGTGAAAGTATTATCCGTAAAAATATAGAAATATACAGGGCTAAATATGGAGATAATGTACCTATGGCTTGTCATCCTGCCATTAGGAGCGAAGAAGCTTGTTTTCAATCAAGCTCATTGGCAGTTAAGCTTGCACGTAAATACAATACGCGTTTACATGTGCTTCATCTGTCTACCGCCAAAGAATTGCAACTATTTAGTCACGATTTACCGCTATCTCAAAAACGTATCACCGCGGAAGTCTGTATCCACCATTTATGGTTTTGTGATGCCGATTATAAAAAGTACGGGACATTGATTAAATGGAACCCAGCTATCAAAACAGCCAATGATAGGCAACGATTATTCGATGCATTGCTCAACGGCACCATTGATATAGTCGCGACCGACCATGCGCCACATACCTTATTGGAAAAACAAAACACTTATTTTAAAGCACCATCGGGAGGACCTTTGGTACAACACGCCTTAGTGGCTATGCTCGAGTTTTTTCACGACAAACGCATTAGTATAGAACAAATCGTTGAAAAGATGTGCCATAACCCAGCACAACTCGTTGGCATCAAAAAAAGAGGATTCATCCGCCCCGGATATTGGGCCGACTTAGTATTAGTCGACGTGAAAAAAAATTGGCAGGTGACTCCTGCCAATATCTTATCTAAATGTAGCTGGTCTCCTTTTAACGAATATATTTTTCGATCGTCAGTTTCTCAAACTTGGGTAAACGGCGTTTTAGTATATGATAACGGCCAGTTTAATGAAAGCTCCCGTGGTAAAGCACTTGAATTTGAAAAAGCCTTACCTATTTAACATTGTAGAAAAGAAGCCAATAAAATCGAAAATAATCAGCTTACTTAACAATACAACATCTTTTATAAAATAGGATTTATCCTACTACTTCGATCATTTTAAAAGGTATGCGGATGATAGACTCATAATCTTGGCCTGCTTCCAACATATCTTCATCATCTTCGTCGTAAAACCAATTAATTGTTACACTCGAATTAATCTTTTGGATGGCTTCAAGTTTCTTAAATACATCCAAAATGCATTTTGACGAACTAGTGTTAAAATACTCCAACTGGATGTTGACCTGCGTCTGGCCTTTAACTTCTTTTGCGTATGCCTCAAGCCAATCTACCAACGGTTTATAAAATTCAATTGAATTTTCAGGAATTGAACGCCCCTTAATTTCAATGAGTCCCTTTGATGCATCAAAACGAATGGTAGGTGTTTTAGGAGTTCCTTCTATTGACAGAGTATCCATAATACATTAATAATTTTATGCTATTTTAAATTGAAACAAAAATATCTAATCTGTAAAAATAATACTTTTCATCATATTGATAAAACTTATATTCAAGTTTTTCTTCAGATTTTCTAGCAATATCAATTAATCCTAAACCACCTCCTCCTTTAGAAGATAATTTTTGGTAATTGAGGATAAACTTGTACATTTCTTTTAGTTCATCGGTGGATAATGAATTAAGCTTTTCAATTTTTTCTGTCAGATACTTTACCTTATCTAAAGTTACAAAATTTCCAACAATTAATTCAAATTTATCACTTACTTTTTTGATTATCACCATTCCATATTTTTCACCAACGACTCTGCTCAGCTCATCTGGCAACTCGTCTGAATGATGAAAAAGATTCTGAAGACATTCCACCATGATATTATAGATCTTCTTCCTTGACTTAAGATTGATAGATGTTTCTGCCATTTTTTCTTCAATCTTTTCCAGAATCTCATTAATCTGATTGGATGCTATTTCTCCCTGATATGCGAAAAATACATCATCCCCACAGATTTCAGCATACAACTGATTAACATCAAAGGCCATAAAGCTCTTTTCTAAAAGAGTGAGATTTTTTATTATTGGCTACAAATATAGATTATTTTTATATGATTACAACACATTCTACAACCCAATCTACAATTTTCACTTTTTTATTTTTTACCTTTGATTCGTATTTTTATATTGTCAATATTGCGAGTAGAATTTTTTGGTGTAAATACCTCTCGCAACTAAAATTCCCCATAGCTCTTGATACACATATCTATACATCAATTTGAGTTCTTGTCTCAAATGCTTTTTGCATTACCTGAGCTTTCCCTGTGGTTGCGCAATAACTATTTAGAATTATTCGGTGCAGTAAGTGGACTTTTGTATATTTATTTAGAAATCAAACAAAAAAACATCATGTGGGTGGTTGGTTTTTTCACATCCCTTGCCTATATTTTTGTCTTTTTCTTGTCCAAGTTTTACGCCGACATGGCTTTAAATGTTTATTATGTCATCATCAGTGCATACGGGTGGTATTGTTGGCATTATGCCCCAACACAAAGCGGAGCATCAGTCACAGCACGAACAATCAATCGTATTCATTTGCCGTTGGGAATTATCTTAGGTGTCATCACTGCCATTCTATTTTTCACCATTGGATATGTCTTGGTACATTTTACCGATTCACCGATTCCATATTATGATGCATTGACCACCTCATTGAGTATTGTTGCCACATGGATGCTGGCACGTAAAATACTGGAACATTGGATTCTTTGGATTTTTATTAATTTTTTCTCGACAATATTGTATTTTTGGCGAGGTCTTTATCCAACCACCATATTATTCTTCGTCTATGGTGTCATGTCTATTGTTGGTTGGATAAAATGGAAACAATCATTCAATCCAAATGCCGAATAAAATACTTTTGATACGTCCCTACCATACGGTAATATTAGCTAACGGTGCATTTCCAAAGCATCCGGTGCCATTATCTTTCTTGCACAATGCTAAAATCATTATTTGCTGCGATGGAGCAACAGAATCGCTACTCCAATATGGGCTTGAACCGCATCACATTGTAGGCGATCTGGATAGCACCTCACAGGAAATACAACAACGCTACCATTATTGCCTGCATCATGATTCTGATCAGGAGATCAATGATCTAACTAAAGCCGTTCATTTTTGTAAGACGAATCAATGGAAAGATATTACTATTCTTGGAGCTACAGGAAAACGGGAAGATCACAGTATAGCTAATATATCATTACTGGCCGATTATGCAAAAGATGTCAACGTGCAACTCATCACCGATTATGGAGTGTTTGTTCCCATGTTACAATCGTCCTGTTTTGAAAGCTATACGGGACAACAAGTTTCGATATTTAGTCTTACACCTGATACGATTTTCACCTTTTCTCAATTGAAATTCCCGATTACAGGAAAAAATATCACTTCATGGTGGCAAGGCACATTGAATGAAGCCTGTACGAATGAATTTTCTATCGATATGGATATGGGTAATGTACTGGTTTTTCGCGAACACCGACCAACAACATCAGCGGTTGTCAGATAATATTACCAAAATTTATTTCCCGGCCAACGAATTATCTCCTTTTGTTACCGTCATTTCAGTTGTCTCAGCCGGATCCTTCTCCACTGGAGAAACATGTTCTTCGTGAAGGGACTGGTTTTCCTCTTCGCGCCAAGCTGTTGGTTGACTTTTGGATTTAAAAAGATCTCCCAGCCGGTTAAAATCTTCACGAAATAACAAACCTATTCCCTGAGTATACGGGGCCTGGTCAAACGTAAATCGTTCATTTGCCCGGTTAAAAGCCTTAAATCTCAACTTTCCGCTTTTGTTCAGTTTGATATCGAATGTGAAATCGCCTACTACATTACTTGAGTTAGTTATCGCTTTCTTGTTATCTCCCATCACTTCATAATCCATATGAAAACTCCAAAGGTTGGTAGTCAAATCCATCCCAAAATTTTGTCCGGTCATTTCCGTCCCGGGATGATAAGTAATACCAACATCCAGATCATTACTCCATTGTGAAAGCATATTACTCAACTGGTTGGCAAGAAATTCAGAAGCAGTAGACAACCCCATTTCAACTCCTGAAGATCCTCCTGTTGCATTTTGATTAAAATCAGGATAAAAACGATTTACCACCAATAGAGAGAGAAATTGACGTGTCATTTCTTCCTCAGTAGCAGTGGCTAGACTCAAATACGAACGTATTTCCTGATCTACATTTGGCATCAGTATTTCAAAACGGATATTGGGATTGGTCAATTTATTGCTGATATGCAACACACATTCAACAGGGACTGAATTTCTAAATTCCTCATTTCCTGTAAGTTCATAAAGAGATGGTTTTGCCATATACAATGCCTTGAGATTGATCAATGCATCCAACGGGCTGCCGTTCCATGTAATGATACCGCCTTTTTCGATCACAAACTTTTTATTGATCACATTTCTCAATGTAAACAAATAGTCACCCTCATCTACGGTATAGGTACCGAACATATCAAATTTATTGTTACCTATATTAAGCGTAAGGTTGCCGCTACCTCTCGCACGCATGATATCTCCAATCTTAGAATCAAAAATGAGCTGCGCTTCCGCATCAGGAGTAATGTCCAATACCAGGTTGGTAGTGAATTTTTGTTCTTCAACGACCATTTCCCGATAATCTTCCGAATTTTGCCTCCTTCTATAATCATCATATCGTGTTCGTGTACGGGGTGTATGATCAACAAATGAAATAAAAGTCGTCTTAGACACCTCATCGCTTGAAGACAGAGGAATATTCAATTGTGTGTTCTTCTCCGTTTTGGCCGCTATATCCAGCCGTAAATCACGAGTAGTTCCTGAAATGTGTACATTACCTGTGGCAAAAGCTCGGCCATAGAATAAACTATTATCCCGTTCTCTGGTATTAAGCGCTTCTAAGTTTTGAGCGCGAAGGCGCAAATCAAATTGGACATTTTTCAAATTCTGGGCTGAGATGGAACCATTGGCTATACATACATTATCCAATCGATCAAAGATTTGCATGTCTTTGAATTGAATAACATTATCCTTCACCACAGTACTACCAGAAAAATGATACCTTGCTTGCGTGTAATTAAGCGTAAATGCAGCCCGTTGTAATTCTATTTCTCCATTTAACATGGGCTTTGTAAGCAAGCCGGTAAGCTTCAACCGACTAGACAATGTCCCTTCCATCCCACTGAAAACATTCCCAACATACGATTGAAACATGTTTACCGGTAATTTCTCAAAATGTACATCAAAGTTCAGCGTCCGATCGACTGTAAAATAATTGCCCCTGATCAATAAAGTACGCACATCATTCAATAGGGATTCGGTTTCGATACGAACACTTTTATTGAAACTATTCCAAATAGCCGACAATTTGGTGGTCCCAAACAACCCGTTATTCAGCGTAAAATCGTCAATCTGCATATTCGACACAAAAACAGGAACATCATACAAATTCGATAATGATGCTGTACCGTTGACAATACCTCCAAACATTAATTTATCAAATTGTAACGAGGTATTCAATACCGACAAATTCAAATCCTTAATGGTCACCAAAAGTTTCTCATCTTCCCTGTGTGAAATCGCTCCGGATATCAACAACTCCTGCTCGTCTTTTGCCGCCTTTAAATTGTTCACCTTAATAGTGGAAGAATCTATAGATATTCCTTGATGCGTTATTTTCCAAATATTATCAGCTACAACAATCTGACCGGGCAATGAAGTAACATATATAGATGGAATTTTCTGTTTCGGCACCTTATGAAAAAAGATTTTAGAGCTCAGGCCTCCTCGGTAAAGCACTGTATCCCAGTTATTCCATCTAACATCCAGTCCAACACTGTCTCCTTTAGCGTTGGCGATAAAGGTCAAGTTGTCGAATACCACATTGTCACCCAATCTAAAGGTATGGCTGCCCGATTCAACCGTGAATCCGTCGTTTTCAATACTTCCATTTACATATAGTCCGCGCCATTGCTTCCCGTCAAGATTCATATAAGGAACGTTCAATACAAAACGAACATCTTTCTGTGCCGGATGATAAACCCCTTCCAAACGGGTCCCTCTCGATACACGAAATTCATTGACAAAAAAGTGTGTTAATTTTTCCGTATCTTTAAATTCTGCTTCAAAGCGAAACTGATTACGTGACAAACTGTCCGGATTTACAGATTCTGGAACCCAAGCCGGGGCATAGTTTTTCATCAATGCCAAGAAAGAACCTGGTAATTCCAAAAACTGATATTGTCCTGAAATTTCAGCGTCCAGAATATCCGATCTAAGAATGAAACGGTTGGTGTCGCGCACCGTCTTTGTAAACAACAATAAATCATTAACTTCTAGCTCTCTACTGTTGCGGCGAAGTAATGAGTTTTTCAATTCAAGTTCTCCTGATAGATTGTCGATGTTATTTCCGGAAAATGTGGCTTTAACGCTAAACGAAGCAAAAGATGAAGTGTCTTTATCCACCAATTTGAGGTTATACAACTTCGCCCGCTCCACATTTGCCCAAAAGTCGAATGCAGGAATCGCATTCGTCAAATCTACCTTTCCTGAAAAATCTACTTTTAGATTTGGTTCTTCAATATTTAGTTGCCCGTCATAAGTTCTATTATTGATGGTACCATTAATTGCAATGTTCTGATATTCGTAATCATTTAACTGTATGCCCTTAATATGCCCCTCAATCATTGCATGAACATCACCCCTGCTCGACGCAGAACCATCCACCATTCCCGACATAGTCATCTGACCAATGGAAGACCTTTTTAACAAATCTCCCAAATGAAATTTTTCAGTTTGGAGTGCGCCATGAAACGTAAAAGTAGTATCAATATCTGCCCTGATAATGGGTTTGATAGAAACGTCGGTAGAAATATTTCCTAAATTGGTAGTAAAAGTACCATAGGTGACAAAATCGTCAAAAAAGCCGGTAAAATTTCCTTTAAACCCAATGGTGATAAGTTGAGACATAGCCCCAGGAAGATTGACATGGCCCGTACGCGATGTGGGTATTTGTATTCGTTCAATGTCCGAAGGGCAAGTACGCAAATCAGTAATATCTGCATAGATCAATGTAGTTCTTAGTACTGGCAATCCCTTCAAGTCAAAATTACATTTAACATAAGTAGTTTTACCAGTGCTGACAGCAATTTGATCGCCTTTCATGTTGTCTACAGTGCCAACAACTTTTCCTTTAACATAGATGGTATCAGGATACACGGCAAACTGAGGTACAAATGTCGACAAATCACTACAAGTCACTTTTGCCGATGCAATATCGATCTGCATCATTACTTTAGAAACAAATCCATTGTTTCCGAAGTCTTGGAAAGAATCAAAAGAAAAAGAAACATCCGGGGCAGCTATATCAGAATCGGAAGTGATAATACGTACATTTTTGAATGATAAATTATTTTGATTCACAAAAAAATCTGCCGATAAAAAATCGACCTCAAACCCACTTTTCTCGATACATGCTAACTTCCTGATGCGAAAAGATACGCCACCTTTATCCTCCCCTCCCGGACGAAAATCCGAAACAACCAAATCGAGATGAGATACTCCAAGGTCTGCGTAATCCATACCAAAAGGACGGTCGAATGGCTTAGCGCTATTTGTAAAAGAAAAATGACAATCATTCAATTCAATAGATCGTATACCAAAGAGCCATCGTGGCTTGTTAGTAGTAGTATCATCGGATTTCAGTTTTTCTATTATAAATTTGATATTAATAACGTCTGTCTCCGGATCTATAGATAATCGGATATCTGCTTGGTTAAGAACAGCTTTTCGGATTTCGATCTGACGCGACGATATCGCAAAAAGGTTCAAGCGGCCTATCAATTCAGGAACGTACAACGCCGTATCGCCACGCAAATCAGTAACACATAATTTATCTATTATCAGCTTATTAAACCAAGAAACACGAATGTGTTCGAATGAAATTTGATTGCCTAATTCATTGGACAATAGCGTGGTAACCCGCTGTGCAACCATATTCTGCACACGATCGCTATTAATGACAAAGAACAAGATAGTTGGCAACGAAATTGTCACCAACAATAGTATCCACAATATTTTCTTTAAATTTTTGATACTCTTGCGCTTTTTATAAAAATAACATACAAATATCAAACCGTTTTTACCGATTTCGCCATGTTATTTCAGCTTTAGGTGTGAATCTTTGCAAAATATTAACATCAACATACAAAACCAATTACTTCGCCGCAAACAACAGAGTGTGAGGGATGTATTTTATACGCCCACAAGAAACGGAAATGAATTTTTCAGAGATGAAAAAATATTTAAGGTTTACATTAAACAACTTGAGATGTACATTAAAAATATTAATGTTTGCATTAAATTATTTAAGATTCATATTAAGTAATTTAAGATTTATATTAAAAATATTAAGATTTACATTAAACGATTTAAAACGTACAACATATTTTTTTTAAATGTTTACAACACATTTTGAAAACAGCAGAAATTAGGACGCATGTGCCGATTTTCGATTCGTAACACTTATCCTCGCAGGTGCCTACGTTATTCTGTATGCTCCGGCAAAGGTTGCACATCCTCATCTATCACTTCATTTTCAACATCATCTATATCTTCCTGTGGTACTTCTTCTTTCACAGGTTTAAGCGGTGGTTTCGGTTTTGGAGGTTTTGGTAAGTTCCTCTTTTTTACTTTTTTATGCTTGGGTGGGGTTTGTATTTCTTTATAATGTTTCCAATGTCCTTTTTTAAACTTAAGTCCGTCACGGTACATGTCTGGCTCATAATATTCATATTCGCCAACCAAATAAGGCATTGGCGGTGCCAAGTGATCAAACACGATCATTCGCTTAAAACACTTATATTCAAGATACATGCCTTGAGATGCCCCAAATTCAAAGATCACGCGATTTTTTGTCCATCCGTTCAATTCAATGATAGGAGCGCCAAATTGAGGTTCTCCTTTTTCGTTGAAGGACAATATTTCAATAATTTTTTTCTTGGTTTGCAAATTATTCATATCCAAACCCAAAAGCGTATAGTATTTTTTTCCATCCTTTCCTTTTTTAGGAGAAATGATTTTGTAGTATAAAACCCCAAACCATTTATCAGAACCAAGTATTTGCTGCTCCGGTTTC
>JAVBMZ010000052.1:0-4081 GCA_031551935.1 Bacteroidales bacterium | reverse complement strand
GTATCTTTGAATTGGGCGACCTGTGCTGCATACAGTGGAATCTCTTTGAGTCCCTCCTCGCTGATCCAAGCCTGAATAGGCGTACCGCCTACACTAGAATGAATCAATCCAATAGGTATATGGTATTTGTTGTAAATTTCCCTGGCAAAAAAATAAGATGCCGCGCCAAAAGTCAACACATTCTCCGGATTTGCCTCTAACCATTTACCGGCAGGGAGATCATCAGCTACAGCGCTCACATTGGCGACATTCCGCACAAAAAAATCGCGTATCTGCGGATAATTTGCATGAGCAACGTCTTCTGGGTATTTTTCCTTTACTTCTCCCATAAACATGACCATATTGGATTGTCCGGAACAAAACCACACATCGCCAATCAAAATATTGTTCAGAACGATATGATTACTGGCCTTGATATCCATCGTGTATGGACCTCCGGCTTTCATAGGTGATAATACAATTTTCCATTTCCCATCTTTTCCGGTAACGGCATTGTAATTTTTACCCGTGAATTTCACGTTCACCTTTTCTCCAGGAGATGCCCATCCCCAGATATTGACTTTTGTATCGCGTTGCAACACCATACCATCACTAATCAGTTGTGGTAAGCGAACCTGAGCAAAAGAAACACAGTTGCATATGAAAAAGATACAGCATAGTAAAAGAATATTTTTAATTTTCATGACAATTAAACAGTTAGATGGAAAGTTATTGATAAAGTGTATGATTGGGTTTTCGAATTTTTAGAAAGTGTTCCGCTTTGTACAACTAAATATCAGAAACGATAACTTCGCCCCTGATATTTCAGAGTAAGTATCCAAGTCAAGAAATAAAGCTTTACACATCATTACGTAATAATAACATCATAGTAGGTAATGTTATCAAAAATTGACAACATCATAAAATGCTTCTTTGGGTTCCATTTTTTCGTCGAAAAGCAATGGATGGTCCTTCCGTCTGGGTACAGGGAAATTATCAAGCCAAGTATAATTATCGGCTAAACCCCACAACGTAACACCAGTCACTTTTCCCTTATTCTTGCGGAATACCTCGAAAATCATTCGGTACAATTCGGCTTGTTTGTGAGCTAATTCCGGCGTATACGGCCTTACCTCGGTCGGTTGATTTTTTGCCCCATCGCCATGATATGGCGGATAAAGCGTTAAATCCAATTCGGTAAACTGTACTTCCAGTCCCAGCGAAGAAAAACGATCGATAGAAGTTTGGATATCTTTTTCCGTGATATCTTGCATGCTCCAATGCGCCTGCATTCCCACACCATCAATAGGAACGCCCTTTGCCAACAAACTTTTTAACATTTCGTATGCCTTTTCCCGTTTAGCAGGATCAGTTAAATTGTAATCGTTATAAAACAATTTGATGTTCGGATTAATTTCCCTGGCATAACGAAACGCTTTCTCGATAAATTTTTCTTTACAGATGCGATACCATCCTGATTTTTCAGAACGATACATTTCATCTTCTTTATCGGAGAGCGCTTCGTTAACCACATCCCAACAATATGCCACATCGTGAAAGTGTTCCATCACATCGGTCATATATGTCTTCATACGGGCATAAAGCCTCGTCGTATCTAAATCCTTACCGTTTTCATCCAGAAAAAACCATGCAGGAGTTTGGCTATGCCATACCAAGGTATGTCCGCGCAATTTCATGCGATTCATGCGGGCAAAACGCGCAATCTGATCAGCCTGTTCCCAACGATATCCTCCTTCCTTAACCAACAGATTTGCCGGTTTCATAGCATTTTCAGCAGTAATACTGTTAAAATGTGTTTTAATCAAAGCCGCTTGTTGACCGCGCAAATGAAACATCGAAACCGCCACACCAACAGGAAAATAATCTTGATAAGCTGTTTTTAGAGGCTTCCATGTCGCCGCAGCAGTAGCATACATACCAAGGTATGTCCCGACAAATCCACCTGCCTTGGCTGTACTCAAAATGGTAGCATCTACATTTTCCGCAACAGCCTGCCACTGATTTTTCTCAAAAGCGATGTAAAAACTGTATCGTCCTTCGTTACCCATTACTTTCAAAAAAACATCTTTATCCAGATTTTGTGATGCAATCGGGATAGTAGTAATGGTTTGAAAAATTTCTCCTTCCGTTTTCTCCAATACCATCACCTGTTGGTTATTCCTGATGGTCTTACCCAAAATAAAGTTATGTCTTTCATCCTGAAAACAAACAACTCCGGCTAATTCGTTTTCGTTTCCGGGAACAAACTTGAGTTGGGTAGTGGCTTCAAATACAAGGCTTTGTTGACGTACACCCATAAACGAAGGAGTACAAATATCCTTAATACTCCTGTTCTGTAAGGTTAATTCAAGTTTACCATTGTTAATTTGATAGAATTTATTGTCTGGAGTGCGAATAAAATTCCATTTAAGATTTAAGACCGCATTATCAAA
Organism: Bacteroidales bacterium; assembly: GCA_031551935.1. Taxonomy (GTDB): domain Bacteria; phylum Bacteroidota; class Bacteroidia; order Bacteroidales; family UBA4181; genus JAIRLS01. The sequence goes on along the minus strand of JAVBMZ010000052.1, from coordinate 1,649 downwards.
GTTATCCTGCCATACAAAATTACCAGACAACAAGTCTCCGCCCGGTTGTAATCCTTTTTTGTTTACAACCAAAGGAACCGGCTGTCCTTTTGGCAAAATCACGGGAAATCCACTCTCCCACTTCACAGGTAACAGGAATGTCTCTCTTCCGGTGTTGTAATAGTTTTTTTCGTAGGGACGACATGCCAGAAAAACAGCCCACCAGCTGCCATTAGCGTCTTCGATAATATCGGCATGACCGGTACTGGTAACCTTATTCTGTCTATTTTCCGGCAAATCGCGTTGGGTCAAAATCGGGTTATTTTTAGCCGGAATGTATTCGCCCCAGACATCCTTACTCCTGAATATCACTTCCGAATGATTTTCACTCGTACCTCCTTCCGCTGCCATGAGATAGTAGTACCCATCCTTTTTGTATATATGAGGCCCTTCTATCCAAACCGGATTTGTTGATTTATCTACGCCCCCGTCAATGATTATTTTGGATGTTCCGGTCTGATCAGTAGCCACATCATACTCGTGCATTCGGATAGCCCGATGTCCATTCCATTGTGGTGGACCTTCAGGCTCATCGTTATGTACCAGGTATGCTTTGCCATTATCGTCAAAAAACAATGAAGGATCGATACCTCCTACCTTGGGAAGTAATACCGGATCAGACCAACCCTGAGCCGGATCCTTGGTTTTTACCACAAAATTACCGATACCATCCACGCAAGTAGTCACCAGATAAAAAGTGTCGTTGTTTTTATTGTAAGTAATAGCAGGAGCATAAATACCACCGGAAAGACGAATGCCTGTCAAATTGAGCTGTGAAGGCCTGTCTAACACATATCCTATTTGCTTCCAATTGACTAAATCCTTGCTATGAAAAATGGGAATACCGGGAAAATAAGAAAAGCTTGAGTTCACCAAATAGTAATCATCACCTTTACGGCAAATACTTGGGTCCGGATAAAATCCGCCTAAAATCGGATTAAAATATTGGGTTTTATGGTTAATTTTCTGCTGATAAAATGCATCTTTACCTTGATATTCGAAATACTCGAAAGAAGCTCGTTTTTCCTGTGCGACAGATTGGGATTGTCCTTTTTTTGTACCAACCAATATCAGTATGAATAGCGGAATGATGTAAATTAATCTGTTCATAAATAGATGTATTTTTAAATTTCAGCAAAGATAAATGAATGTTGGTACCATCCTATCCCCAAAAATCTACTTTTTAAATGATTTGTACGAGAAAATATAAGGTTCAGTAAAAAATTACATACTTTTGGCCTCAAAAAATTTTGCTTTTTGTAACAATAAACACATCACTCAAACCCCGTTTTAATTAACCGAATAATGAAAAATATTCTTTTTGCAATCACATTTGTGTTCTTGTGGTATGGATGCAGTAGTGTTCCCGTTACCGGACGCAGGCAATTATCGATTATTCCGGCCTCAGAAATGAGCACAATGGCTGCTACTTCGTACAAAGAAACGTTGGAACAAAGTAAGTTATCAACTAATGCAGAACAAACAGCATTAATCAAACGGGTAGGCGCACGCATTAGTAAAGCCGTAGAACAATATATGGCTGACAATAAAATGTCAGCTGCTATCAGCGGATTTCAATGGGAATTTAATCTGATTGACGATCCAAATAC
>JAVBMZ010000132.1:0-12530 GCA_031551935.1 Bacteroidales bacterium | reverse complement strand
CGGCAAACTGGCAACTACCAAATCATACGAATGATCGGTCCATTCTTTGACAAGTCGATCGGATAATTGTTCGAGAGGAAGGGTATTCCAATGCTTTTTGTTCATATGATAACCCGGCTGCACTATAGCATATTGTTCCCTGATTTGGATAGCCTTTTCGGGATCACATTTTAAGTTTACACTGGCGCCGACTAAATCGAGCAAGACAAATATCTTTCCTCCTACCCTAAAGACCAAAGTATCTTCGTCAAATGGAAAATCTTCCGTAGCACCTGTTTTAACGATACAATATTCTCGGTATTGCTCTACATTCATATTAAGTTCCGGGTTTCGAGTTTTGAACCCAAGGCCTCATACAGTCATGATTTCAGTTTCCTTTTTGGACAATATTTCATCAACTTTTTTATAATACTTGTCCGTCAATTTTTGCATCAATTCTTCAGCATCTTTTTCCATATCTTCAGGCAACCCATTTTTCCCCAACTTTTTAAATTCTTCAATAGCGTCACGCCGGGCATTCCGGATACTAATTTTAGCATTTTCACCTTCTACCTTCGTTTGTTTTACCAAACCTTTACGTCGGTCTTCGGTCAAAGGAGGAATGTTCAACCTTACTACTTCGCCATTATTTGAAGGCGTCAATCCAATGTTAGCAGCAAAAATGGCTTTTTCAATAGCATCTATAACCTTTTTTTCCCACGGTTGAATGACAATACTACGGGCATCGGGTGTGTTGATGGTAGCCACTTGTTGTAATGGTGTCTGCGTACCGTAATAATCGACAAAGATACCGTCAAGCATGGATGGACTGGCTTTTCCTGCCCGAAGTTTAATCAATTCGGCCGATAAATGCTTCAATGCCTTTTCCATTTTCTCAGTAGCATCATCTACATATAATTGAACTTCCTCATTCATAAATTGATGTTTTTGGGTTTATAACAATAAAGCAAATTAACAAATAAGCACTCTATTTTGCAAAAAAATGTAGATAAATCTATCTTTGTCGTTATATGTAAAAGTATTCATGTGCTTGAGCATACTTGATTTAGCACACCAATGAACTTGTTGTTAGTATATTGTGTTAGTTTTTTCGGTTTGTGGCTACATCCGGTATATGTTTCCGTCACCAATATAGATGTGAATGTTCCGGAAAAGCAGATTATCCTATCGTTGAAAATATTCACTGACGATCTGGAAACCATGCTGCATAATAAATATGATATTGCCGGTTGGATTGGGACAAAACAAGAACACCCGAACAGCCGGAAGTTAATTGAAGCATATGTTGCAGAACGATTTACCATAGAAATCAACCATAACGAAAAACTCAACCTATCAACGGACAGCATATCCATTCATGAAGATGCTTTATGGCTATATATGAAAGGGATCTCTTCACGGCCAATCCGTTATGTAACAATAGACAATCGCATATTAACCGATTTTTTCCGCTCACAGACTAACTTGGTCATCATTAATACAGGTCGAGACGAAAAAGGATACAAATTGGATAGAGATAAACACAAAATTGAATTATCTTTATAGCCGCTTTCGGAATGTTTCGAAACGGTAAAAATGGTATGAAACAAATTTTTAACACACTCATATTCTTATTGTTTTGTACACCCGGATGGACAACGCATAACCGCGCAGGGCAGATTGTATACAAACATGTCTCAGGCTATACTTATGATTTCATACTCACCACTTTTACCTATTCGTTAAGCCAAGCTAATTTTCAACGGGATTATTTGGATATCAGTTGGGGAGATAACACTATTTCGCAAATGGCTCGTGATAATCAGCATATTGAGAAACTTCCCGATAATTATGACAAAAACACCTATTATGGAAGCCACACCTTTCCTGGGCCCGGTGTATATAGCATTGTCATGGCCGACCCAAATCGCAACCTTGGAGTATTGAATATTCCTAATTCGGTAAATGTCGTTTTCTCCGTCAAAACCATTTTCAAAATAGATCCTAATTTTGGGGCCAACAACGCTCCGGAACTCCTCACCTACCCGATTGACAAAGCCGCTTTGGGGCAAATATTTGTGCATAACCCGTCTGCTTACGATATAGATGGCGACAGTTTGTCATACGAATTAGCTATTTGTACCAGGGAAGGCGGAGTGGAAATCGAAAATTATTCTTTTCCACAAGCATCCGATTCATTAGTAGTGAATGCCGTTACCGGCGATCTAATCTGGGCAAAACCGGTTCAGATAGGTATATACAATATCGCCATGAAAATTAACGAGTGGCGTAAAGGGATCAAAATAGGCAGCATCGCCCGTGATATGCAAATTGAGGTGGTAGATTCTAAAAACCGGCCACCTGTGCTACCCGATATTCCACCCCGATGTGTAGAGGCTGGTACAAAATTGGATTTTCTGGTGCAAGCGACAGATCCCGATAACGATAAAATCTTGTTGACCGCTTCTGGAGGGCCATTTCAAGTAAGCACCAATAAAGCGTCTTTTGACCCTGTTACTTCCGTAGCAGGTTCAGCTACTTCCCGTTTTATTTGGCAAACCGACAATAACCATGTACGTAAGCAACCTTATACGGTCAATTTGAAAGCCGAAGACCAAAACCTAGAAGTCAAATTAGTGGCTTTTTCCAATTTCAACATTACCGTCTTGGCGCCTAAAATAAAAAATCTTATGGTGGTTTCCGGTAAAACAAGTATTCGCCTGAATTGGGATGCCAGTGTATGCGCCCATGCCGAAGGGTACGAAATATACCGAAGCATCGGTACAAACGCCGTTGAACCAGACTCTTGCGCAGGAGGTATTCCCTCGGGATCGGGATATGAAAAAGTAGGTACCGTAAAAGGGCGCACAAGTACTTTTTTTGAAGATACCAATAACGGAAAGGGGCTTAGCCCGGGCATCGAATATTGTTACCGTATTGTCGCGTATTTTTCAGACGGCGCGAAAAGTTTTCCTTCCGACGAAAATTGTGCTGTATTGGCTGCCGGAGCGCCGCCCATGATTTTAGCCGATGCGGAAATAATAGCCGAATCTGGAAAAATTAACGTTGCCTGGTTACGAAAACCCTTGGACAAGTTGATTGCTGATAAAACCGGCCCTTTTGAATACCGACTATACTACTCAGAAGATATGTCAGGGAATTGGGTACAATTGGGAAACAGCATCACCAATCTGAATGATACGACTTTTACCCATCAATCGGTAGACACCAAAAACGTTTATCCCCATTATTATAAGGTGGAGCTATATGATATGGAAAACCCAGATGGTGAAGTTATTGGTGAATTTGAAACAGCTTCTACCTTGTACCCTGTACTTCAACCTTCAGACGAATCTGTCATTATCACTTTTGGAAGATATGTGCCCTGGGTGAATACAGAATATACCATTTACCGTTGCCTTAAAACCACTGGTTCGGATATCTGCGATCCCACTGTTCAAGTCGGAACAACCACCAAAGAAACATACACCGATACTGGTTTGAAAAATGGGTCGGAATATTGCTACCGGGTACTTAGCAAGGGTTACCGGAACATCGACGGCATCATATACAATAATGAAAATTGGTCGCATATAGCCTGTGTCACCCCATATGATAATGTACCTCCGTGTGCGCCGGAACTTATGGGAAAAAGCATATGCGCCGAGAACCGTAACTTGCTCAGCTGGACCTATGACGCCACCTGCATGGACGATGTAGAAAAATATTACATCTATTATTCCCCTGATCGTGTAAAATCGTATGCCAAAATAGATTCAGTAATGGACCGGGATACCCATACTTATTCGCATACCAACGTATTGGTCGGTTGCTATTATGTAAACGCAGTAGACACGGCTGGTAATGTATCACAGGCAAGCAATGTGGTATGTTTGGACGAATGTGGCGAATACGAATTACCGAATGTGTTTACTCCCAACGGCGATAATATCAATGATATATTGAAAGCATATAATCCAGGCGGCGTTGACAAAGTAGATATGAAAATTTTTAACCGTTGGGGGAAAGTTGTTTTTAAAACTTCCGACCCAGGTATCAATTGGGATGGACGAGATATAGACAGCAAACGTTTTGTGCCGTCTGGTGTGTATTATTATACATGTGATGTATATGAAGAACGATTAACCGGGTCACAAATCAAAACCCTTTCCGGATTTGTCCATGTATACTACGGTAAAGATGCTCAACCATATGCAGAATAAATTTTCATATGCAAGGTTTTATTTTTTATATTCCAAATCTGTTTCATTTTTTGCAATCATCAAGTAGAGAATTGTAAGAAACTCAACCAAAAAAGAACCCATTGTTAAGATTCATCACCACCATATTATGTATTGTTGCCGTTTTTCCGGCAAATGCCCAAAAGCTCAATGAGGCTTATCTCAGGGCAAGGGCGGCTATGCAACAAGGACAATATGAAGCAACTGAACGGGAAATATTATCTGTTCCTGTCAGTGAACGTACCCACGCTATGTATATGACCTTAGGTGAAAGCTATTACTCATCAGGAAAATACGCAAACGCCCTTCGTTCTTTCATTACTGCTGACAGTCTGAAAAGTTCTCCTGCAGCGGAACTATATGTGGCACGCACTTATGCCATGATGTCTCAACCAGCAAAAGCTGTTGCATGGCTGCAAAAATACTTAGGGCAACGTGACAAGCTCTCCGAAAGCGAGTTGCAGCTCGACCCTGCGATAGAAAAAATTGAACACAGTAAAGAATGGAAAACATTGTGGGACAAGGAATGGTATAGTGCAACCGAAAAAAGAGCTGCTGAGGCGACTGTATTGATAAAACGCAAAAAATATACGGAAGCTCTTGCCATCCTTGATAGTGAAATTGCCAAATATTCGTCTTCGGCCAATTTATACGCGCTACGCGCTAAAACCTATATGGCGATGGAACAATACGATCCCGCATTCGAGAATTATCGGAAGGCGACACAGTTACGGGTCAATCAACCAGATTACTTTGCCGATGCAGCAGAGTTAGCCATACGGTTAAAAAAATACGAGGTGGCGCTTGATAACGTAAATCAGGCCATCAAATTAGATCCATACCGATTGGACTTATATTTGCAACGGGCTGCCGCATTGCGTATGGCAAAACGCTACGATGATGCACGAAAAGATATTAATTTCTACTTTACCTATCTCCCGTCGGATACCAAAGCACTTTATCAAATGGGGATGGCTGAAACAGAAGCTGGAAATGCATTGGTCGGTATCGAATATTTTAATATGCTGATCGATCAAGATAAAAGCACCCCCGACTATTACATGGCCAGAGCCAATGCCTGTATTCAAGTCAATAATTATGGATTAGCCGACGACGACCTGGCTCAGGCATTAGACCTTAATCCAAAATTACCGGATGCGTGGTTGAAAAAGGGTATAGTGCTCTATCAATTAAATGACATTGAAAATGCTTGTTATTATTGGCGAAAGGCTCTTTCCTTAGGCAGTAAGGAAGCGTCAGAGCATATTTATAAGCATTGTACGCCAACCAACCAACAGCCATTATCATCCTTTTAGCATCATAAAGATAAATATATACCATATCCAAGCAAATGAATAAAAATATAGCAGTTTTAGCGGGTGACGGAATAGGCCCGGAAGTGATCGATCAAGCGTTAAAAACCATCAAAGCCATTGCGCAAAAGTTCAATCATCAGTTTACATATACCACGGCATTAGTCGGTGCTACAGCTATTGAGCATACCGGCAATCCTTATCCGGATGAAACCCACAATATTTGTATGCAGTCAGATGCAGTGCTCTTTGGCGCTATTGGCGACCCAAAATATGACAACAATCCTAAGGCTAAAATTCGCCCAGAGCAAGGTTTATTGGCTATGCGGAAAAAGCTCGGATTATATGCCAATATTAGACCTGTTACCACATTTAAATCTTTGGTTCACAAGTCGCCACTCAAAACAGAATTAATCGAAGGTGCTGATTTCATGGTATTACGGGAACTTACCGGGGGTATCTATTTCGGTGAACCGCGCGGACGTAGTGAAGATGGACTTACCGCTTTTGATACCTGTACTTATACACGTGAAGAGGTAGAACGTATCGGACGGTTGGCTTTTGAATATGCCCGTAAACGGGCTAAAAGGCTTACCGCTGTGGATAAAGCCAACATATTGGCTACATCGCGACTTTGGAGGGAAACTATCCAATCGTTACACGCAGATTATCCCGACGTGGCGCTCGAATTTATGTTCGTAGACAACGCTGCCATGCAATTGGTCACTTGGCCTAAAAAATTTGATGTGGTGGTCACTGAAAATATGTTTGGAGATATCCTCACTGACGAGGCAAGTGTCATCACCGGTTCATTAGGATTATTGCCTTCGGCGTCAATAGGTATCCATACATCGGTGTTTGAACCAATACATGGTTCGTACCCGCAAGCTGCAGGGAAAAATATAGCCAACCCACTGGGTACTATCCTTTCAGCTGCTTTGATGTTTGAATATGCGTTGGGCATGCCCGAAGCAGGACAATTGATTCGATCAGCCTGCGAAAAATCTATTGAACAAGGCATGGTAACATCCGATATTGCCACTGAAAAGGCTTATTCAACCTCGGAAGTAGGCGATTGGATCGCAAAACAACTGGTATAATGCTATGTCTATGCTCTAAAGCCAATGTAACACCAGTGTCAAACATCTAAGATAGATTCATCCTAATGTTTAGTGGGATTCCTTTAAAACACCATGATAAACAAATGCTATAAAGTCTAGCCTGTTTTTCGCATCATCGTTGTATCAAAATTTAAAATCGAGCTTGCATTTTCCTGCTTAGGTCAAATCAACTTCGTCAAAAGAAAATCTGAGAAGATTTTAATTTTATCCTAGATGTCATTATTTATATTTGAATCATCATCATCAAAAGCCTTCGGAAAGAAGATTTTGTTATAAACCTTAAAACCAAATTATTATTTACATGAAAAATGCTTTTGTAGTGACAAATCCCGACATGGCGCTAAGCCCTCTCACCGGGATGACAAGAAAACATTATATTGAGTGCGCAAAATACTTGTTAGAACGCGCTTTCAAATATGTCGATTCAATTGAAACCCCTCTGAGTTTTCCGGTTGTCCCAGGAAAAACCTATCCTCAGCCAAACGCCCCCGACTGGCGATACCGGTCTGCAGAATTCGAAGCATTGGAAAGGACTTTCACATTGGCCGGACCACTGATTCATGTTGATCCGGAAACTACCATTAAAGGGATTAAACTCCGGGATTATTATTGCTTACAATTATACCGTGCGCTGACCAAAGGACATCCCAATTCGCTTCCTCTGCCCGAAGAGTTACCGGATTCTAACTATCAGTTTACCTGCGAATTCGGAGGATTGTTCAAAACCTTATTGTTAATGCCAGAGACTTTATGGCCTCATTTTACTGAAAAGCAAAAGGAGGAAATGGTGGTTACCATTTCGAAATGGGCACATCACCGTACTACCCAAAATAACTGGCGTATTTTCAATATCATAGCACTTTCGTTCCTTAAGAAATACGGATATCCTATTGATGATGATTTACTGAAAAGTCACTTGTTATGGGTAGTATCATATCATTCGGGAGATGGCTGGTATCTGGAACAAACGTATAATTACTATTCTATCAGTCTTTTCATCGTATATACCACCATTTGGAACCGTACTTTCGGTGATGAATATTATCCCGAAATAGCTGCGCTCATTGAGCAATCGGCAACAAAACTAATGGAATCAATCACTGCCTTCTTCGGACGCAATGGATACATTAATATGTGGTCGCGCAGTATTTGTTACCGTACTTGGGTTTCCGGAGCTTTCTCTGTAGCATTCATGCTAAAAGATAAACCATTGCTTGATGCAGGTTGGGCTCGAAGACTTTGTTCCGGATCAATACTTCAGTTTGTTGCCCGCGAGGATTTTTATTATAATGATATTCCAAGTTTGGGATTTTATGGGAGAAAAGAGTATATGATTCAGGATTATAGTTGTTCAGCAAGTCCATTCCTGATGTTTTTGCCTTTCATATGTTTAGCTTTGCCCGAAGATTCACCGTTCTGGACTGCAAAAGAAAATGACGGCATGTGGGAGACATTGGGAACAAATTCCCATAAAACTGTTTTGGAGAGTCCCGGACTTGTCCTGGTGAATCATGGAAAAACCGGTGCCTCCGAAATTATTCCCGGCAAGGTATACTACGATGACCCAAACTATTCCAAATTAGCTTACAATACCCATTTCCCATGGGAAGATCATAATCCACAGGGTGGAACGGCAATGGAATACAGTTATCGCAGTCTTGATCCAAGAGATACACGTGGTGACGATGTCAATTTCTATCTGACTGGAAAGACTGTACAGAATGATGCCAATAAAAATAAGCAATTCACGATTTCACAAAGTATGTTGTTCAACGGCGTCAGAGGAGATGTTCTGTACCGTCAAGCCATCATGCGCAAGCCGCCCAATAATGGTGTTGGCTATATCATCGATTTGGCCGAAATTACTGTTCCGGGAGGCGTTATCAGGGTTGACCGCACAAGATTGGCATTCGAACATGAACTGACACTCGGACATTTCGGGATGCCGCATATTGAAGGAAAAAAAGCTGTCATCGACCACTATGAAGAAGACGGTAAAAGAATCATCACAGCAAGCATCCCAGGAAGGCAAGTGGCATTGGTTACCTATACCGGGTGGGATTCGATAGATACTTTAGTCCACGAAAACCGGAATGCTGAGGCCGACGAAAGTACCGTTATTTTTACCCGGAAAAAACGACTGTCCAAAAATCCTTCGATAGAATTAATGATTACTGTGATGCTCCACCGTACTGACGATGTGGCATGGACAAAAGAGGAGCTTTTGCCCATCACATCCATAGATATCCGTGATGTAATGCCTTCAGGTTCACCAGTAGGCGCTTTTATCACGTTGAACAACGGAAAACGGTATGAAATTGATTTTAAAGATATTGACGGTAAACGTACCTGCTAAGTAATGGTCGATTTTGATCGATTAACTTCAAGCCCGCCCAATAAAAGCGGGCTTTTTTTACATGATGCATTGATTCAGAACATTAAGTTATTCTAAAATCAAACTAATTTGCATCATACATTTTTATATGAAAAAGTCATACTAATTTGTATGATACAAAAAGTATCATGAAATCAAATGAATTTGAGGACATTTTCAAAAGCTGCAATGACACGTTAATCAGTATTATACAATTATTTTAACACCCTATCCTTTCCGAAGGATGTTCGGAAAAACAAAATTTGATGCGTCAGCCTTGTTACGAAACATTGTTGGGGGTATATAAAGCCTTTTGATAGTTATAATGATTGGATCTATTTTGTTCCATAAGTTCTATCCACTCTTTTAAGTCGCTATCGCTTGTTTCCCAAATTATCCGGGAGAGTTCTTCGGGCGCTACCTCAAGCTTGTTGGCATAAAAACGAATATCTTGTTCTTTTCTGAAATATTTTTTTACCAACCTCAAAAAATTAACGAATAATGTAACATCTCGTTCCATAACTATATTTTTCATTACTGCTTTTGGAATATCTAACTTACCTTCAACCGTTAAGCGAAATTTTTATCAAAAAACCGATTGAAGTATCATCGCTGTATGTGTATAAACATTTGATAATTAATTTTGTTGTTGTCCTGTTGTAAAAATAATACTAAAAGAATAATTCTACAAGTTCCATCAAAATTTTAATCATTATCTTTTTACCGCTAAATGATACAGTATTTATTGCTTCATATCATTTATAAACCTTTTGTTGCATGATCTGTTATCATGATATACAGTTTATCATCATCATCTATATGAAATGCTTTCATACTTTATGATATACCAACTATAAGGAAATCAGGCATTTTTGAGAAACAAATAAATTATCTTATTTTTATCCATTATAACATCATTCAAATATCATGGCAAACATTACATTCAAAGGAAATAAAGTACAAACGCAAGGCGATTTGCCCAAAGTGGGCTCTAAAGCTCCAGATTTTTCATTGACCAAAGCCGATTTATCTGAAACCTCGCTGAAAGATTATAAGGGGAAAAGAATCGTGCTGAACATTTTCCCAAGTATCGATACAGGCGTATGTGCAACTTCTGTAAGACGCTTCAATGCGGAAGCAGGAAAATTGACGAATACCGTAGTATTGTGTATATCACGTGACCTCCCGTTTGCATCAAGTCGTTTTTGTGGCGCTGAAGGCTTGAACAATGTGGTTACAGTATCAGAATTCCGCGACGATAATTTCAGTAAAGCATATGGCGTAAAAATGATCAATGGCCCATTGGCAGGGTTATTGTCGCGTGCAGTAGTGGTTATTGATGAAACAGGAACAGTAATTTATACGGAACAAGTACCTGAAATAGCCCAAGAGCCAGGCTACGAAAAAGCTTTAGCAAGTATCAAATAATTCGTAATGATGCGTTATCACAATTTCCTATCCACATAACTTTTGCAAAGCTTCCTGTTGTGTGGGTAGGAAAAATATCTGGTTGCCTTTATTGCATTCCCTGATAAAATCTTTCAGACTACTGCTGGCATCATCAAAGTTTCCGATGATGGCAATTTTTACATGATAAGTGGTATATTTCTGTAGAATTTCGCCTGCCAACCGGGTGCTTAGATCAAAAAACTCAGGACAAATGTTCTTTCTATGTATCAATATGGTATCGCAACCGTAGTGATATAACACATCCGTCATCAAATCCATTGCCGCTTGCACACCGGTAATAATGACCAATCCAGCAGCCTCGACAACTGCAATTTTGTTCTTTTTCCGTTGAAGAACGTTAATGTTCATATTATCGCACGGCACCTTTGCAGAAATGAATCATCACAATAATTTTAGGATATGCGCTTCTGTCTCTTGATAGCTTCTTCGATGAGTTGTGTGTATACTTCTTTGATAGATAAACCTATAGCTGCAAGTTGTTTGGGGATAATGCTGGCTTCACTCATTCCGGGAACAGTATTTACTTCCAGGAAATAAAGCTGTCCATCACGGATAATATAATCGATCCGGACGATACCACGGCAATTCAGATGTTTGTATATAGCGGTAGAAAGCGTTTCACAATCTGTACGCAATGAATCGCTAATACGCGCAGGCGTAATTTCCTCAGACATTCCGACCTGATATTTGGCTTCAACATCGAAAAACTCTTTTTTGCTGACAATTTCAGTAATCGGAAAAACTTTGATAGTATCATCCAATTTTGCTAAACCACAAGTAATCTCTGTCCCCTGAACAAACTCCTCTACCAATACTTCTTCAGCGTCTTCGGCAAAAGCTACCATTAATGCAGGTTCCAATTCTTCACAAGATTTTATTTTGGTGACACCACAACTCGAACCGCCATTATTAGGCTTGATAAAGCAAGGTAATCCCAGTACAGCACATATTTCATCAGCGTCAATTTTATCTCCTCTACGTATCAACTTCCCTTTAGGAAAAAGAATTCCCAACGAGTTTAAGTAAGTTTTACAAGCATGTTTATTGAAAGTAAGCGACGACGTCAATACATCACAGGTAGTGTAAGGAATGCGTAACAATTCAAAATAAGCCTGTAATCGCCCGTCTTCCCCAGGCGTACCATGAATCATCGGTACGACACCATCAAATTTTATCTTGGAACCATCAATAAGAAGCGTAAAATCATTTTTGTCTATCTCTATTGAGCGGCCATCATTTGTGAACGTCCACAAAGTCCCTGTGACGTTGATGGGATATACATGGTATAAATTGTGATCGAGAAAGCGGAGCATCTGGTCTGCACTCCGCATTGATATCGTGGCTTCTGCCGAATCTCCCCCCAATAGCAAAGCTATGTTCTTCATCTGTCTTTATTTTTTGACGACAAAAGTAACAAAAAACACTTGCCATCCTTCAATCTAAAGTAATTTACAATAAGACTGACTCATCAAAAATTACCAAAACGTAAATGTCTGATATATTGATTTATGAAATCATGACCAAATCAAAAATAGCTAAATTTCGCTATTTTATAGCGGGGAATCACTACATCATAGCTAAAAACAACAACTTGATAGCGAAAGATCCCTATAAAGTTGTCAATAATAGCTATTTTTTTAAATGCCTTTCTCCCTAAGAAAGCTGGTATTTACAGGCTTTTTCCAAAGTCTTTGCGGAATTTCACCATCAGTCGTTCCGGCCAATCGGTCAGCGGTTCGAGTTTCCCCATGAAGAATCGGAGTACCGGAGGTTCATACGTGAATTGTAATCCGCCTATCATTTCCCGGTTCTCATACAGCCAAGCTAAGCGGTCAACTACGTATTTGATTTGCGACAGGGTAAACACACGCCTCGGTACAGCCAGACGCAACAATTCTGCATCGGCTGGGATGTCGTTCCCATTTTCGTCGCGGGTGCTTGATACTGTACCGCGTTCCATGCCACGAACTCCCGAAATCAGGAAGAAGGCTGCGGCAAACGCTCCTGCGGGGTATTGACTCTGCGGTACGTG
>JAVBMZ010000193.1:0-25097 GCA_031551935.1 Bacteroidales bacterium | reverse complement strand
TGGGTGACGCCTGACTTGGAGGCGTGTACCATGGCGCCGCCTAATTCGGCGTCGGTGACTACTTCGTTGGTGACGGTTTTGACGACTTTGGGCCCGGTGACGAACATGTAGCTGTTTTCTTTGGACATGAGGATAAAGTCGGTGAGTGCGGGGGAATAGACGGAACCGCCGGCGCAGGGTCCAAATATGGCGGAAATCTGGGGGATGACGCCTGAGGCCATGATGTTGCGCTGGAAAATTTCTGCGTAGCCGGCTAAGCTTTGTACGCCTTCCTGGATACGGGCGCCGCCTGAGTCGTTTAACCCGATGACGGGGGCGCCTACTTTCATGGCTTGATCCATCACTTTGCAGATTTTCTTGGCGAAGGTCTCGCTCAGGGAGCCGCCGAAGACGGTGAAATCCATCGAGTAGATGTAAACTAAACGGCCGTCTATGGTGCCGTAGCCGGTGACTACACCATCGCCCAGGTAGCTTTCGTTTTCCAAACCGAAATCATGGGAGCGGTGGGTGACAAACATGTCAAATTCTTCAAAACTACCTTCGTCCAGCAGCAGGTCGATGCGCTCGCGGGCGGTCAACTTGCCCTTGCCATGTTGGGACTCTATACGCTTGGCGCCTCCGCCTTGCTTGGCCTTCACCCGAAGGTCAATCAGTTCTTTAATTTTACTCTGTTGTGACATAATTTAATGATATTTGATTTTTGGTTTTTATATTTACAACTAAAAACGAAAAGGCGCCACTTTTGGCAGATGTCGCAGGTCTACCAAAGTTTACCGTCGCTTGTATGTGGCGCCTATACGTTTTCTTTGAATGATTCATTGCCCCTGACTCGGGCTTCTTTCATCGTATTTTTTCTCTTGTTACGCCATATCTCAAATACTGCCGGCAGTACAGATATAAAAATGATGGCTATCGCAAGTATTTCAAGATTTTTCTGCACAAAATTCAACCCACCGAAAAAATATCCTATATAAGTGAATAAAGTACCCCAAATAATGCCCCCAACAACGTTAAACATAGCAAAACGATGGTAAGTCATCCGCCCCATACCTGCAACAAAAGGTGCAAACGTGCGGACAATAGGTATAAAACGCGCTAAAATGATGGTTTTTCCTCCATGTTTTTCATAAAAAGCATGTGTTTTATCTAAATAACTCCGGCGAAATATCTTCGAATCGGGGTTACTAAATAGCTTTTTACCGAAAAGTTGTCCAATAGTATAATTAGTAGTATCACCTAATATCGCTGCACCTACCAACAACACCACCATCAAATGGATATTAAGGCCATTAGTTGGCAAAGATGCCAATGCTCCTGCTACAAACAGTAAAGAATCTCCTGGTAAAAAAGGAGTAACGACCAAACCCGTTTCACAGAAAATAATCGCAAACAGGATAGCATATACCCAAACACCATATTGCACCAGCAATTCTGCCAAATGCACATCTAAGTGAAGAAAAAAATCCAAAACATGGGTCAAATATTCCATATACAATATGATAACATATTGGTAACGTTGACAAAACACAACCGGCATTAAGTTTTTATAGGTTCAATTACAGACCGATGTTGTTCCTTTCGTTTTTGCTACCAATTTTATTTTTCTATCTCTTTTTTGTTATCCACTTTATCGTCAGGAGTCATTTCCGATTTTAAATCTGAAGTAGCTTTTTTGAATTCTCTCATACCCTCTCCTAACCCTTTCATTAGCTCTGGAATTTTCTTCCCTCCAAACAGCAGAAGGAATACGACGATAATAACAACGACCTGCCACGCGCCGACCGCTCCCAATAAAACAAACAAGTTCATTCTTTTTGATTTTTAAGCCATTAAATATTTGATATATCAATTTGATTGTCTCAGTCATGGACAATACAAAACTTGCCAACAGAACAAACTGTTAGCCTCCAAAAAATGGTAACGATATCAAATATTCAATCTCCCCAATTCACTGAGGTCGTCATGGTAGTAAGTTAATGCTTCAATGAAAAATATATAGTTCTCTACTAAATGCTCGATTTTAAGGTTTTCTTTTGCCGGTAGTTTATATTTGAGTTGCTTCTCCTGAGTTTTGGTATTATCAAGATGCG
This sequence comes from Bacteroidales bacterium, assembly GCA_031551935.1. Taxonomy (GTDB): domain Bacteria; phylum Bacteroidota; class Bacteroidia; order Bacteroidales; family UBA4181; genus JAIRLS01. The sequence continues at coordinate 23,007 of JAVBMZ010000193.1, read as the reverse complement.
TCAACTTGACGGTACCAACAGAAAAGTTAATACTAGACTCACAAAGAATAGCATGATTATCAGCAGAAGCATTGGAAATGTTACAAGCTACTCTTGTTTCGTCCTCTATTTGATATACATGATGAACCTGATTAAGCTTAGCGCAAGCCAACACAGCCACACATGCAAGAATGACGAATGACAAAAAGTATTTGTTTTTCACTACAAAGTTTTTTTTAATACCGCAAAAGTAATACCAAAAAAATTGATTTTCACGTTTTGATGAAAATGTTTGTGTAAATTAGGGTTACCAGATACTATGAAGAAAAATATTATCTCAAATATTCAAAAACACATGGCGCAATACCTGATTCAAATAGTTTTCCCATTCAATGTTTCTTCACTAAGACTTTATCTATCCGTTGTCCGTCCATATCTGCTATTTCAAATGTAAAATTTTTCCACTCAAACCGTTCACCGGGCTTAGGAATATGCTCCAATTGATAAAGAATAAATCCGGCCAAAGTATCGAAGCGTCCTTGGATAACATCTTCATCATCAAAATAATGTAAAAAATCATAAAAACTAATTTGGGCATCTACCCAATAGCTACCATCATCACGCATTATTATTTCCTCTACCTCGTTGGCATCTGCTTCTGGCATATCGCCCACAATGGCCTCGAATATATCATTAAGCGTTACCATTCCTTGGAACGAACCATACTCATCCACCACAAAACACACATGGATACCCGTCTGTTTGAAACGTTCCATTACCTTATACGCCGAATTGTTTTCGGGAACATACAATGCTTTTTTACATAAATCTTCTAATGACTTACCCTCAGTTAATGCAAATAAATCACGGGTACGAATATATCCGACAATATTGTCGACCTTGTCCTGTGCAAGCGGATAAATCGAATGAGGATGTTCTTTTATATGATTAATAACCGCAGCATTATCCATGTGCACATCTAACCAATCAACATCATTTCGATGAGTCATCATCGAAGTAATGTTGCGGTCAGCCAAATGGAAAACACGTTCGATCATTTCCTGTTCGCCTACTTCTATCCCACCCTGTTCTGCACTTTCTTCAATAATTGCTTTGATCTCATCTTCAGTGACTAATGTGTCACGATCTTTAATATGTAAAACACTGACTAAAAATTTGGTCGAAACAGACAATAACCAGATAAAGGGAAAGGTAATTTTGCTTAATACATTCATTATCGGGGCCATGACTTTGGCAATAGCCTCTGGTTGGGTCAATCCAAGACGCTTAGGAACCAATTCGCCAAGCACCAATGTGAAGTAAGTAACTGTAATAACAATCACCGCTGTAGCCAAGGGACTGCTTATGGCACGTAATGTTTCAAACCGTTGGAAAAAAGCAGTAAGGTCTGCTTGAATGCTCTCGCCCGAAAAAATACCAGTAAGAATACCTATCAAGGTGATACCTATTTGAATGGTAGATAAGAATCTGTCAGGAGACTCGATAATTTTCAATGCTTTTCGTGCTTTACTGCTTCCACGATTGGCCTGTATTTCAAGTTTTGTCCTACGTGCCGATACCATAGCCATCTCGGTCATGGAAAAAATACCGTTCAATAAAATAAGACCTAAAATGATGAATAATTCCATCGTCTATAGCATAAAAATACATCTGTAAAAATAATGATATCAAAGCATCTATTGCAAATTAAATAAGAAAATATGGATTATTTTTTAATGACATACTGTATTCTCCCCAAAAAATTGTATATTCGGAAAATTATCATGTCGTATTGTTTTTAATAATCAAATTACTGTTATCTAATGCATTTATATGCATTTGTGCGTAATTTTTTATCTTTTATAATATGGGAAAAGAACGAAAAAGTACTACTAGCACACGCAAAAAGCTAGTTAGTAAACAAAAATTCTTGAAAGCCGTTGGTACTATACTACGAAAAGAGGGATACCAGAAATTAGGCGTTAACAGAGTTGCTGAAGTAGCGGGTGTTGATAAATCCTCACTCTATTATCATTTTGGCAGTTTCGACAATTTATTAGAGCAATATGTCCTTGCTAACGATTATTGGTTAGGAGTCTTTAAGGAAACAACCAATAATGGGAAAGATCAATTGATTGAAACGGGAACAAACATGATCATGCAGCAATTCGATACTGTGTTGAAAAACGAAGATTTGCAGGCTTTTTTGCGTTGGGAATTGTCTGAAAATAAAGGGATTCCTAAGTACACTGCCGAACTTCGCGAAGAAATGGCACACGACATACTACACAAATTTAAACATTATTTTGATGGTACAGATGTTGACGTCGAAGCGGTTGGGGCTATTTTGATATCCAGTATTTATTATTTGGTTCTTCACCGTAACCAATCCACATTTTGTGGTATTGACGTCAATAAGAATAGCGATGTGGAGCGTTTAAAACAAACCATCCACAAAATCATAGAGATGTTGGTGGAAAATACCCATAAAACACCGAAATCCAATATAAAAAATTAGTTGTGTTTACTTTCTCTTGCTAAAATTTAAAACCCAATCCGCCTAAAAATGTTTGTGTAGCTAAATATCTGGGAATAAATGCATGGCCGACAGAAAAGTCGATATTATATTCTAACAGACAAGTTAATCTTTCGTCGAGTTTTATATTTACACCAGCCATCAATGAAAACGTTAAATCACTGGTATTATACAAACTGATCCCACAAGCAGCTTTGGGCCTTACGAATGATTTAGGGTATACGTATTCAATCATTAGAGGAATTTTGTATATTGACTGGGTTGTTACCAAATAATCTGATTCCTTGTTAGCTGTCAACTGTGAAAACAACAAACCTGTCCGAAAATATAGTCTTTCACCTGATCTTGGCATCCAAATATCTATCAATATTCCACCATGCATGGGAGAATTATTATGGCCTACGTATTTTATGACTCCAACTGCTGCGTTCACAATCAGACCAAACAAAGGTTGCCGTTTTTCGTATATAATACATTCTTCTCCGTCCTGACATACTGCATGATGATAGTTTTCTGCTAATTGAATTAATTCTTTATGTTCCGGTTTTTTCATTTGATTAATTTGATTATTTATATCCGGAGCATCTTGTGTATAATATTTCAATATGCCAATATGTGTTTTTGTAGTATAAAATACTTGTTTACTGTTTACAATTTTCAAACCCTCTTCGTAAGGCAATTCAGATAATAACATACCATCCCTATCAATGTAATAATGATCACCTGATGTATCCCTTAGAAAATAAACATTCAATTGGCCCTTTATCAGAAATTCGAGAAAAACCATCTTACCTACTACTTCTCTCGACACAAAATACTTACCATCAGTAAACCGGTAAGCCTTAATGTCCTGTGGAAAATAATCAACAATTTGATCCTTGTCCGACTTAAACTTACAGCGTTCTCCCATTAATAGATCTCTTCGATAATCTATTTCGCCAAATATGGTGTCGTTAGAAACAGTAATAACATATCCCGGCCGAAACTCCTTTTGCGCATACAGTGATGGAATACATATCAAGAATAAAATGACTATTAGTGTCTTTTTTAAATCCGCTTGTTTCATCATAAAGTTTTGTGTGTGGTCCTGGGTTTATTTGTAACAAAATTATTTTTTTTACAAAAAAGGGCTCTCATATGAAATTTTTCAAAAAAAATCAGACTCGTAATTGTCAAAATAGTTGAATAAGCTATAGCAAACCATAAGTTGTACAAAATAAGAAAATATAATATCAATTCTTATTGGTATTTTATGACCAATAAATTATTTCTTCCTGTTCATGGTGTAGTTAACTACTTCTTTTAGCGCGATCGATGCTTCGCAAGACGAAAATGTATCAACAATAGCAACGGCCTTCTGACAAAGGTCTTCCATCACCTGATGGCAATATGCCCATCCATCTTTCTTGTCGATAAAAGAAGTAACCACTCTTAATTTCTCAGCATCGGATGCGGAACTATTGATCAAATTTAGTATTTCTTTTTTTTCATTTTTTGTCCCCTGCCCTAAAGCATGTATCAAAGGTAAGGTCAGTTTTTTTTCTTTTAAATCATTCCCAGCAAGTTTACCAGTAAGATGGTGCGGTTGGTAATCAAACAAATCATCCTTTATCTGAAAAATAAGACCAAGGCACATACCAAACTGCCGCATCTGCTCCACTTGTTCGATCGTTGCCCCGGAAGATTGCGCCCCAGCTTCAGTACAAGCAGCGATCAATGCTGCCGTTTTCTTACGAATGATCTCAAAATATGCTTCTTCTGTGATATCTTGTTTACGGGAATGTTGCAATTGCAGTAATTCTCCTTCACTCATTTCTTTGACCGCAACAGAAACGATGCGCAACAAATCGTACGCTTCATGGTCAACAGATAACATCAATCCACGAGCCAACAGATAATCGCCAAATAACACGGCTGTCTTCGATTTCCACAAAGTATATACAGAAAAAACTCCGCGCCGTTCATGCGCATCGTCGACCACATCATCGTGTACCAGCGACGTAGTATGCAATAATTCCACTAACGATGCCGCTGTATATGTTTTAGCACCAATGTCACCGAACAATTTTGCCGATAATAATACCAATATAGGACGTATTTGCTTACCTCTTGTTTTTAAAACGTATTGGGTGATAAGATTTAACAAAAACACATCACTTTTGAGTGATTGTTTGAATTGGTGTTCAAAAATTTTTAACTCGGCAGCAATGGGCTGTTTGATGTTGTCGATCTCGGCCATGAAAAATTGTTAGGAGGGCAAAAGTACGAAATACATGAAATCCTCCACCATAAATGTCAGTATATTATTTTTAAGAAAATCTGCGGCAAATACAGAAAGATGGGCTTATAAATATAGGTGATACAAAGAAGCGTAGTTCATGCAAGCAATAAAAACATTACGCCGAATATTTTATTCGGCGTAATGTTTATGATGATAAAAAGGAAATGTTCACACTATTGCTTGGCTATCTCAATATCTTTAGCTACATCCGGACGTATCAATTCCCAATGGAAGCGCAAATGATCATTTTCCTGCCATGGTTTACCACCCTGTTCACTATAATGAACCAATGGCATATCGTTATATAACGGCCGGGTAATAGCAATGACAGCATCCCAGTATTCGAGACCTTTCTCTAAATGAGCAATCGCTTGTTGCTTATTATCTTCGCCACCTTGAACCCGGTAAGTTTGCAAAGCAATGGCTCCCTTTATTTTTTCTGCAAAATGCAATCCAAGATTAGCCCAGGCCTTTATGTCGGCTACTTCGTATAGGAGCGCTTTATCTTTACCCACAGCTATATCTTTCACCAATTCCAATGCCTTAGTACAATCCCGTTCCAACATATCGGCCAACATAGGTGGTGTTGTTCTCTCTGGCCCGAACGAATTTCCTTCAGCGATTGCTTTGACATATTCTGCAACAGACACAAATGCTGTATCTAATGGAGGATGATTGATCAATCTATCCACCGAAACATATTCCACTAATGGACCATTCGGATTACTCTTGCTACGCGGATGAAGCGCCATCATGCCTTCACTATACAAGGTGAAATCCCAGCCACAATCAAAATCAGAGGCAAACCGAAGTGGTGTAGAACCAGCTAAAGAAGAAGCTTCGAGTAAGTTTTTACCTTTTTCGCCATAACGACGAATAAATTCTGCATGAAACACATCATCCGATGTTTCCGGACTGTACAACAAACGTCCCCAAATTTTATAAAACAACCACTGTCTTTCGAAAGCATATTTCCATGGAAGGTTTTCTGTATCTTTCGTAAAATAATCTTTTGCAGGAATATAAGTTTCCGAACCAATGAAATAACCACCCACGTATGGTTGAGAATTCATGTCCACATGGCTCCTTACAAAAGAAGGAACACCCCAACGCAAGCAAAAGAAATCTTCGTTACGCGCTGTCCATGTCACCTTATATTTGTCCGACACAGGATTAAAATAGGTATCATATAGTTTACCTCCATGCACTTTAATCAATTTCGGGGTAGAATGTGCGTGTGACCAATTAAACTTAAAATCTGCCCAAATAGGCCCGTCGGAAAAACCCATATCCGCTTCCCTTTCGATAGTAGCCCTGGTCAAACGTTCGGTTTCCTTGCTTGTTACCCCCAAGGATGCTGTCGTGCTGGAAAATGGAATCCTGTGCACTAACTTAGATTTGCGATTGGCAACTCTCATGCCTTCAATAATAGTTTCGGTCATCCAATCTTCGCGTTGTTGCGGTGTCATTCCAGCCATTCCTTCACCAAGCGTAAGACCAAAACCTGACAAGTCAGGATATTCTTCCAATACTTGCGTCACACATTCTCTTGTATAGCGTTTGATGATTTCCGAAGTATCTCCCCGTACAAAAAAATGATGATCCAAGTTATCCATAGCCACATTATGTGCTTTGGAAAATTCAGGGGTTACAAAAATGTTGAATGGAATAATATACGTATCAATAGCCCTGTCTTTGGCCATACGGATAATTGCATGGAATAAGCTTTGCCATTCTTTAAACTCTGTTTCCGTAAATGGACTCGCTTCCGGAAAATTCTTCGGCATAATCATCAACGGATATGGATGTAAATTCCATAAAGAAAGACTATTTAACCTATTTTCAGCCATCATATCAAGAAATGCCTCCCAATATGTGCTATCGCGGCAAGTCTTATCATGGAGATTTAAAGCTTCACTATGTCGATAAGTATCCCACGGCAGATCGTATTTCACTGCACGCAAAGTAAGCCTTGGCTTTTCATTTTTCTGTTTGCACTCATCAAGCGTAAGCCCATTACGAATATCTTCAGCTAATGAAAGAGCACCGTAAATTAATCCACGCTCATCGCCACCGGTAATATCAATTTTTTTCCCTTCCGACGATATGGCAAATGCTTCAGCAACCAACTGGGTACCATCTATGGCAAAATTTACCTGATAACTGCCATTCCCTTGCTTGACGGTATATCCGTTTTCTTTTAACGTTTTCTTCAACGCATTTGCTGCGTACGTTTCTTGTCTGGAAGAATCGTTATAATTTATAGACACTGATTGTTGGCATCCCGATAGGAAAAGCACAAAACAAATGAGGGCCAAAACCTCTTTGATAACTTTCATATATTTAATTATTTACAGGTTGTTAATTGATTATATTCGACTGATTTTGGTAAATAGAAGATAATGATACCTCTTGTGCTCTGTAAGTTCCTAAACAGGGCATTTGTGAATAAATTCTTCGAATGTTGTATATGATTCGAAAATGTGGCCGCTATTAGTGACATTTTTACTGCCCAAATATAATAAAATTTGTTACTCCAGCCTAATTATCTCGAATTTTCAATGGCAACTTTTTCATTTTTTCCGGCCGCGTGGTTTCGAAAATGACCTCCGGCTTTTATTGGTTGGTCTATCTTCACGAATATTCGATATTTTGTCTTCATATGGTGGTTCATCCTCTGCCAAATGAAAATCCAACTGTTTTTTCATCAGATTGGCCCGCCATACTTCCACACGTATCGGTTCGCCCAATTGAAAAGTACGTCCGCGCCGTTTGCCCCTGATACAATAGTTGTCTTCATCAAAGATGTAAAAATCATCGTTCAGATCGCGGATATGGATCATGCCTTCGCATTTATTCTCGTTTAGTTCTACGTAAATTCCCCATTCAGTCACTCCTGAAACAATTCCTTCAAAACTTTGGCCCACTTTATCGCTCATGTATTCCACCTGCTTATATTTGATAGAAGCACGTTCAGCATCCACCGCACGACGCTCCATATTCGACGCTTGCCGGCAAAGCGCCTCCAATTCGTCTTTATTAGGTTTTCCCTCATTTCCATCCAGATAGTATTGCAGCAAGCGATGTACCATCATATCGGGATAGCGGCGTATAGGTGAAGTAAAATGAGTGTAATACTTGAAACCCAAACCATAATGCCCTATATTATCCGTGGAATAATCGGCTTTTGCCATTGAGCGCAACGCCAATGTTTCAATCATGTTTTCTTCTTTTGTGCCTTTCACCTTAGTCAAAAGATTATTGAGCGAAGTAGCGATGGAACGATCAGAGCTTGTTTTGATGGAATAACCGAAACGGGTAATAAATCCTGCAAACTTGTCTAATTTTTCCATGTTGGGTTTGTCGTGGACGCGATATACACATACCTTTCCTTTACCCTCACGCACAGGACTTTCCACCTGCATGATACCTGTACAAAATTCGGCTACCCTACGATTGGCCAACAACATGAATTCCTCAATCAATTGATGAGAAGTGGTATTCTCATCAAAATATACACCTAAAGGTTTACCCGCTTCATCCAATTTGAATTTAGGCTCCACTCTTTCAAAAGAAATAGAGCCTCTTTTAAAGCGATCCTTACGAATAGTTTGTGCCATGCGGTGTAAAGTTTGAATTTCTGTACACATTTCACCTTGTCCGGTATCGATGACCATTTGTGCCTCTTCATAGGAAAAACGATTCATAGAACAAATGACTGTACGCCCAAACCACTGCTTCAGTACCTGAGCATCATCGTCCATCTCGAATACGGCTGAAAAACACAATTTGTCTTCATTGGGCCGTAACGAACACAAATTGTTCGACAGTTTCTCGGGTAACATGGGGACCACCCGATCAACCAAATAAATAGATGTAGCACGGTTCACCGCCTCCTTATCAAGCATGGAACCTGGGTGTATATAGTGTGTCACATCGGCGATATGTACGCCGATCTCCCAATGGCCATTATCCAATTTGCGCAACGAAAGCGCATCGTCATAATCTTTGGCGTCGGCAGGGTCAATAGTAAATGTAGGGATACCACGAAAATCCTTACGGTTCTTGAGTTCTTTTGCAGTGATTTCCACGGGTATTTTTCCGGCCGCATCTTCTATCTCTTGTTCAAATTTATAAGGCAGTTCATATTCTGCAAGAATAGCATGCATTTCTGTTTCGTTTTGCCCGGGGTATCCCAATACCTGAATCACCTCACCAATGGGATTCTTAGCTCTATGCGGCCATTCGACAATACGGGCAACTACCTTCTGACCGTCTTTGGCACCGTTTTGTTTATCTTGCGGAATAAACAAATCGTATGGCATCAAACGGCTATCGGGTATCATAAATGCAAAATTGTCCGTAACACCAATAGTTCCCACAAAAGAGGTACGCGCCCGTTCGATGACTTCTACCACCTGGCCTTCCAATTTGGCTCCTTTACGCCGTGCAAATAAATGAACCCTGACCGTGTCCCCATGAAGTGATTCGCGCAAATTCTTTTGCGACACAAAAACGTCATCTTCCGATTCAGGTGATATAATGTAGGCATATCCGTGTGCCGTCATGTCCACTTTACCAGTAACGCAACCCGTTTCATAACCCAATCGGTAGCGTCCGTGTTCTATTTCCTTAATTTGCTGAACAGCTTTCAGTTCCGACATGAGTTCCAACACCAAACGCCGTGTCGCCTCATCATTAACTCCTGTTCGTTTAGCTACCTGTTTGTAATTCATCGCTTCATTCGGATAACGTTGAAACGTTTCCAACACACGTTGTTTGAGCTCCTGGTTACCCGATGTATGTTTTGATTTGTTTTTCCGGCGAGTCATATTTTTCTATTTCTGAATAATGTTCAAAAATACGTTTTTTTTAGCAATCGACAAGGAACGATTATTTGTCTTCAAGTAATATACATCCTTCATATAAAGGCTTTCTATTTGTACCTTATTTTTGATATAGCTATTTACCACTATTTGATAGCTATTTTTAGCTATCAAATAGCGAAATTTAGCTATTCATATGTTATTTTTAGCTATTATATAGTGGTTTATCGCTATAAAATAGCTATTTTTCGCTATTTTTCATTTTTATGTTATCTTGAGTCTAAAAAAATTACATTATAATGTATCAATTTTCAAATCATTGAACCAGGAATCTTTTTTAATTCAAAATTCCACAATTCAAAAATTCCAAATCATGGAATCTTTGAATCTTTGGATTAGGAATCATTGAATTTATATATCCAATCTTTAAGTTCTGATAATTTTTGATGTGTCATCGTCTTGTTTTTATTTATACTGAATAAAAAGATATGCTTATTTTAGTTACTTTTGCATCTGATATTAGATATTTCAATATATCTGTATACCAGCACACTAAATAAACTTCTGACCAAATGTTAGATGTTTATGCCAGATTGTATCCAAATGCATTTGTCTGAATTACACACAGGGGAAAAAGGCACCATTATAAAGGTTAGAGGACGTGGTTCGTTCCGTAAACGAATCATGGACATGGGCTTTATCAAGGGACAACAAGTAGAAGTATTGTTGAATGCCCCGCTGAAAGATCCTATCAAATACCAAGTGATGGATTATGAAGTTTCCTTACGCCGTAGCGAAGCTGACTTGATTGATGTCATCACCGATGTTGAGCAAATGGAGGAAACTACATTTGGCAACGGATACGAAACACTGTCCGAATCTGTTTATCATGAGCTGTCATCCACTGCAACCAAGCAAATCCATGTGGCGTTGGTAGGAAATCCCAATGCAGGTAAAACATCTTTATTCAATATTGCATCGGGTGCACATGAACACGTGGGTAATTATAGCGGGGTAACTGTAGAAGCCAAAGAAGGAACTTTCAAGCATAAGGGCTATACCTTCAAAATTATAGATTTACCAGGCACTTATTCCTTGTCGGCCTATTCGCCCGAAGAAATATATGTGCGCCGCTACATTATGGAGCAAACACCCGATATTGTGGTCAATGTGGTAGCGGCCTCCAACTTGGAACGTAATCTTTACCTCACTACCCAGCTTATTGACATGGACACCTACATGGTGATTGCACTGAACATGTACGACGAACTGGAGAAAAGTGGAAATACTTTTGATTACGAACGACTTGGAAAAATGATTGGGGTCCCGATTATTCCGACCGTATCAACCAGAGGACGGGGCGTAATGGAACTGTTTGACCGCATTATCGATGTTTATGAAGAACGCGATCCTTACATGAGGCACATCCACATCAATTACGGAGAAGTACTTGAAAACAGCATTGCTAAAGTTCGTAAAGAGCTTAAAGACAAAGCAGATATAGCAAAAACCTATTCCAAACGTTATTTATCTATCACTTTGCTGGAGCATGACAGGGAAACCGAACGTTTTATCAAAAGTCTGCCGGCACACGATGAAATTTTGCATGTTCGGGATGCAGAAGTCAAGCATATTGAAAACCTGCTAAACGAAGATTGTGAATCTGCTTTTACCAACGCGAGATATGGGTTTATCGCAGGAGCCATTAAAGAAACATATGTGGAAAACCCTGAAAAACAATCTGGCATCACTGAGTTGATTGACCCGATTGTCACCAATAAGTATTTAGGCTACCCTATTTTTTTATTTTTCATGTGGCTGATGTTTGCCGGCACCTTTACCTTAGGTGCTTATCCCCAGGCTTGGATAGAAGCAGGAGTAAGTTGGCTGAGTAATTTTATCGGAGGCCATATGGCAGAAGGTTCCCTCAAAGACTTACTCATTGATGGTATCATCGGCGGAGTAGGCGGTGTAATTGTGTTTCTCCCCAATATCTTGATCTTGTATTTCTTCATCTCTTTGATGGAGGATTCCGGATATATGGCACGTGCAGCATTCATCATGGACAAAATCATGCATAAGATGGGACTTCACGGAAAATCATTCATCCCTTTAGTGATGGGATTCGGATGTAATGTACCTGCCATCATGTCGACAAGATCCATCGAAAGCCGTAACAGCCGCATGATCACGATGCTGGTGAATCCGCTCATGTCTTGTAGTGCACGTCTACCTGTCTATATACTCTTGGTAGGGATATTTTTTCCCAACCACCCAGGATTGATCATGTTGATACTATATGGAACAGGCATTTTATTAGCCGTGTTGATGGCGAAGTTATTTAAACGGTTTTTGTTTCCTGAAGAAGATATTCCTTTCGTAATGGAATTACCCCCTTATCGCCGGCCAACCACTGTATCTGTTATCCGGCATATGTGGCAAAAAGCCCGGCAATATTTGCAAAAGATGGGTGGGGTCATTTTGGTAGCTTCCATTATTATATGGTTTCTCGGATATTTCCCTCATGAAACCCCGTCCGCCAAACACTACGAGACGCTCATTGAACAAGCTGAAATAACCGGCGATGACATCAGGGTAGAACAATTGGAACATGAACGTAAAATGAAACACCAGGAAGAATCATATATCGGACACATTGGAAAATTCCTTGAACCTGCGTTGCGTCCTATTGGTTTCGATTGGAGAATCAGTGTCAGCCTGTTGAGCGGAATGGCGGCGAAAGAAGTAGTGGTTAGCACCATGGGGGTTCTCTTCTCCGGCGACGAAGATCAGCAACATCTACATGACAAATTAAAAGCAGCCCGTAATACTGATGGTTCTCCCACATTCACGCCACTCATCGCCCTATGTTTGATGTTATTTGTACTTATTTATTTCCCTTGTATTGCTACCATTACAGCCATTAAAAATGAATCGGGTTCCTGGAAATGGGGCGCTTTTGCTATTTTTTATACAACTCTGCTGGCTTGGCTGGTATCATTTGTGGTCTATCAGGTAGGAGGATGGTTAGGATTTTGACAAATCCAGCATCATTCCACGATGTCTGACACAAAATCCGCGTTGAAAGGGAAAACTCAGAGAAGCTAAAGCGAGAACGTAAGTTGGGATAATTTAGTTTTCTCTTTTTATCATATTTCCTTGTTTATCAAATTTTACGCAAGCATATTGAACAGTTTTTCCGTCTGTTCCGTATTCAGACGAAGTGTATTTATAGCATCTATCTCCCTGAAAATGGTATAAAACAACACTATCGTCAGGAAGTAAAAACCAAATAGATGGATTTTTAAATTCGTCTATCAATTCAAACATGATTGCTTTTTGTAAATACTCATTGTCAAATCTAAAATTACACCCACAATATAGCCATTCAGAAGTGCCCCATTTGTCATATTTTTCCCATTCTTTTGGATTTTTATTGAACCCGTCTATTAAATAGTCATTAATCCCTTTATTGTCAAAGCAATAAATATCTATTTTACGTAAAGTGTCTTTTGATATAAAATCCATTAGAAAGTTTATTGACTGAATTCGTGAAATAATTTGCTTGTGGTCATGAATAATAAAAGATCGCGGGTATAATGTATTTCCTTTTCTTGTTATAAAATATTGCAGAAAAACATTTTCCTTCATTAAATCATTTTTCAAGGTTATCTTAAAAACCTGTGGTGTATTCAATACATACCGTCCCCTGTATCCATATTCAGCTGCATTTAATATCTTAAAATATGGATTTAATTCTGACAACTCTTTTGAGTATTGCTTAGGCGACAGTTTATATAATTCATCTCTACATTTTGAATCAAAAATTTCTTTAATCATTTGTTTTATAAGCTCTTTTTTACTCCTCTGAGGCTCTTTATATGTCCATTCGTTTTTTAAAATCTTGAGTAATGCTCTTGATATTCCAAAATTGTAACTTTTTTTGTTTTGATTCTCGAATTCCCATGGTATGCGATATGCTAATCCTAACGGATTTGATTTAATCAACACCGTATCTGTTCCAAAAATTAGGGATAGCTCAACAATTTTCGATGTTTCTTGATGGATAATGAATGAACCATCAAGCCTTATGATTCTTCCTAAGGCAAAATTATAATTTGAAATATTGCTCAACTCTTTTATTACAAATTGTTTTTGTTCGTTAGTCCATTGTGTTGACTTTTTCCCATAGTATGGAATTTTTTTAATATTCTTTTCGGCATTCAATCTTAGCCAAGTAGAATCTATTGAAAACAAGTCAATCGTCAGGGAATCGTACCCTGTTTTGTATATTTCTTCAACAAGAGTTAAATAGTCTTTAGAAGGAATATACTTAATAAAATGTAAACTTGAAGTGCTGTCACAAAAGAAAAGTCCATACTTGCTATCAACTTGTTGTAAAACAAATTGATAATTTTGAATATTCCATGAGTATCCTGCATTCTCATTTATTAAGATTTTATCAGGTATTTTCTGAGCATGTAATAGACTAATACCACAAAATACAGATAACAAAAAGAAAGAAATCATGTTGATAACCTTATGCGTTTTCATATCTATTCATTTTAATTTTATTATTGGGTTATCCAATGCCCCCCAACGTTCATGCAGATGCTATTCGGGCAGGCGCTGCTGGCGATTTCACTGTCCACCGATACCAAAAATCCTCGTGGACGACAATAAGGTGATGATACCGTTTCACCACCTGCTGAACCACAACCCTAAAAGAACAAGCTCAGCGAAGCTAAAGCAGACCGCCATTTGTGAGGGCAGTCTTTTGTTTTATGATAGGTTGGCAAATTTTTGGTGGTTAGAAAGTCTGACAAGCGTTTTTGCGATCCTGTCTACTCTCGTTTGGCCCGTCTTTGCAGCATATATCCACTTGATGTAATTGTGTTGTTCGCTTTCGTTAAGTAAATTAAAAAACTGCAAAGCTTCAGTGTCATCCTGCAGGCACAGTAATAGTTCTGCGGGAACTTCCAACGGTTCGTTGTCGGGGTATAAAATAAGGTGAACATAATCGCCCGCTTCCTTTTTAATTTTCTTTCTGATTTCAGATTTTACCGATAGGAATAATTTTCCTGTACCTGTCACTGTTGGCATCAAATGGTATTTGCTGATTTCAAATCCATCAATACTGCCTTTTACTTTTACCCAACCAAATGGGGCTTTTGGGTCAGGCAGAATTTCGGGAATAATTGTATATGTCCAACCGCCTTTGCCGGGAAATTTTTCAAGCAAATATTCTTTATCTACCAATGGTTTTTCACTCATATTACTTCTCAAAAGATTTGTAATTTTCTACTTTTATGTAATTTTCAATTTTCTACTTCATCGTCCCACTGCACTGCCGCTAACATACCTGCACAGTTGCTGATATCAGGCTTGCGTGGTACTAAACTATCCCATGAAACAAAAGTCGATGTGGGCAACAAAGCCCAAATTACCGACTTCAGTCCACTTGGCAACAGAACACAAATTGCGGTTGTTTTCTTTCAATTTTGAGGATATTTTTCATCGGCTAATTTTTTATCTCTATTTCAGAATATCCTTGCTGCCTTAATTGTCCACAAAAAGTTGCTCGAAGTCCTGCCAAGTCGTCAAATGGAAACGATTTTAATATACATTGGTTTTCTGCTTGTTCCCTCTCCATCCAAGTTTCATCAAGTTGCCTGAGTAATTCCTCTTGTTTGCCAAATATTATTCGTCTACCATTCTTATCTTCAATTCTATTTTTCAATTCATAGTCACAAGACATAGAAAAAGTCACACTTGCAAAAATCCAATAAAGTAAATCATCAATTTTGTCGGTCTTTCTTCTTTCAAATTTTTGTCCTCTCTCAGAAATTACGTAGAACATAAAACCATTGCTGTCAACTTCAACGCAAGGAGTTGCATCTCCTATTACGTGTCCGTAAGTTGGTAATAAATGCGTCGGAGCATTAATTTTCAATGACAATTCATCAACTTTTTTCCTTATTACGGCGCCCATCCGAAAGATTATTTACACGACCAACACTGTCGAGGTATACCATCGGCAACTTCGGAAAGTAACCAAAAATAAAGGGTGTGTTCCCGAACGATACTGCCCTCGAAAAGCTGGTTTATCTGGCCTATACCCTCATCTGCCGCAAGTGGACGATGCCAATGCCAAACTGGGGTCAGACGGCACGGCAACTGGCTATCGCCTTCGGAGAAAGGTTCCGGTTGCTCTGATTACAGTACGTTCTTTGATTTTTTCGCTAACTTAGCGGAGCGATCCCGCCCGAGATAATCCTTAAGGTCTCTGGCGAAATCGCTCCGAAATTAACACTTGACACAGTTCGCCGGACGCCACCTAGAAATGGAGATTAGTTTTGATACTTTGCTCGACACTAACAGACGTAGAACTCCAAACCAAACCGTTTCAGCGTATTTCGATAAATTGATTGACGGCTTTAGGAAGTCTGGCAAACTCAGCACTGCATCTAAGTACAGCTTCTGCCTGTCCTCACTCAACAAGTTCCGTCCGATAAGCGTAACTCTTCAATAAGAGTGATAAGGCATTTACTTTCTGCTCTTTACCTCAACATTAGCGATTTTCTCCCAGTATTGGATGATACCGCAATGGTCATCATTCACCTTACCATCTGCCTTGCAAGCCTTCATAAACTCAAGGATCTGGGTGGTAAGAGGAATAGGTGCGTCTATTGCAAGAGCCGCGTCACGTACATTCAAAAGGTCTTTGGTATGCATCCAAATCGGGCCACCGGGTTTGAAGTTACGATCCAATATCTTAGGCATCTTGGCATCTAGCACGGTACTTCCTGCCAAACCACCGCGGATTGCCTGATAAACTTTTTCAGGATCCACACCAGCTTTCTCGGCAAATACCATTGCCTCGGCTACAGCTGAAAGGTGGAGGGCAACCATAATCTGATTGGCCAACTTGCAGGTATTTCCGCTTCCGATCTCGCCAACAAGGGTTGCGCATCCGCCCATAGAGAGAAGAATGTCCTTAACTGATTCGAAAATGTCTTCTTTCCCTCCGGCCATTATTGACATTGTACCATCTATTGCTTTGGGCTCACCACCGCTTACAGGAGCATCGATCATCTCCACGCCCTTCTCGGCTACGGTATCATAAAGTTTCTTTGCAACAACAGGTGTAATGGAACTCATATCTATGTAAATCATACCCGCTTTGAAGCCTTCCATTAGCCCATTTACACCAAGAACTACAGATTCAACGTGAGGCGAGTTCGGGAGCATAGTTATCACTATGTCGGCATCTGCTGCAACGGCAGCAGGAGTCGGACGTGAGTCAGCACCCAAAGCCTTCATTTCGGCAATAGGCTCGGGGTTAATATCGAAAACAATGAGTGAGTATCCAGCTTTTACGAGATTCTTTGCCATAGGCTTACCCATAACACCAAGTCCGATGAAGCCTATTTTTTTTGATTTGTTATCCATAATATTTAAAATTATCAATTGATCGATTAATAATAAAGAGCCACTTCCTTCTTAAGTTGATTGGCACTGAGGATGTAGTCTGTTCCGTTCAGCGTGAAGATCTGAGTCTGAGTAGGACCGGATTCTTCTTCTATCACCTCTTTGGCAACCACGCCACTAGCGATGTCCTGAGGCTTGTACATAACGAGTGTAAGCGGGCCACGGCGATTGCCGACCACTATTGTAGGCTTGCCTTGGAACATACCACAGCTCAGACCGTGGCCGAATGCAAGCTCATCGGTGAACTTGAGTTCCCAATTTTCTCCGTTACGTTTGTATACATTGAACATCTGACCGTGGAACGGCTCTATGGTAACAAGTTCATCCTGATCATCGCCGTCCATATCTATTACACTAAACTCGCTTACTTCATTGTCGAAGTACTTGACAGTTTTGCACTTACCATCGCTCATATCGAAATAGTAGATGCCATTGGCTCCTGAAACGAAAATGGTCTCCTGACCGTTGACAAAAGATTTCAGCATTCCATGGTTTCTGCCAATCGAGAATACTAATTCAGGTTTCTCTGCCAATCCATTCTCGTCCAAACGGGCAACATATACTTCTCCGTCCTTACTCCAATCGGCAGGGTTCTCCTTGAACTTGCTGCACGAAGCTGCGAAGAGGTATTTTACGTCTTCTCTGGAAATGATATCACAGCGGTGGGCGAAAGGAAGGTCAATTACCTTCTCGGTGCTCCATATTCCATTGGTCTTCATATGTCTGTAGATACCTGCCTGGGCCCCCACGAATGGTGGGAAGAGCCCCATTACGGAGTAAAACTGGTTGTCAGTACCCGGAAACGGAACAAAACTCATAACGCCACCGGGGCAGTCCGGTACAAGTTCCGACGTACCCTCTTCCATATCATACAGATATACTTCAGGAGTAGTTTCCGAACCACCGGCCACATAGTTTTTCGCACCGGCAGTGAAAGCATTTGCGGTATATACCGTTTCAATATTCAGTATTACTTTCTTTTGCATTTTGATTTTTGATTATTTGATGATTGAGAAAACAGCCCAGATGGTAAGCATTGCCGAAAGACCGCATACCAGCGTACCGAGAGTATGAAGTTTATATCCCGTCTTGATGCTCATTCCCGACATCTGGGTCACGACCCAGAAGAAGCTGTCATTCACGTGGGACACGACCATTGCACCTGCACAAATAGATGTAACTGCCAAAGAGATCTCGAGAGGAGTCACAAATCCGAGTACATTGATAAGCGGGAATATTATTGACGCAGTCGTTATGATGGCTACAGTGGACGACCCTTGGGCAGTCTTTAGCGCAGCTGCAATAAGGAATGGTAACCAGATACCCATATTGAAACCGGCCAGAGAGCTACCGATGATCTCTGCAATGCCCGAATCCCTGAGTATCATACCGAACGAGCCGCCGGCAGCGGTGATCATAATGATGGAAGCTGCCGAGAGTATGGCCTTGCCCACAAAACCGGTGGACGACATCATCTGACAATCGAATTTCTTCGGCAGAGTGAAAGCCAACATCATTCCGAGCAACAAAGCCACAACAGGTTCTCCGATAAAACCGAGCGCAGTCTTGAACCATCCCGAACCGAAAGGCTCGGTAGGAAAGTCCGAAATCGACTTGAGCACAATGAGAACCAGAGGCAGGATAACTGGAATAAATGACTTTAATGCCGAAGGAGCATCTTTCATCTTCTCACTTACCGCATTCTCATCCTCTTTCGGATTTGGATCAATATAGATGCGCGAGGCCCATTTGGCCACGAAAAGTATGGTGACTATGACTGGAAGTATACTGGCCATCACACCCGTAAGTATCACCAGGCCCAGATCGGCTCCCATTATTCCGGCCGCAGCTATAGGCCCTGGAGTGGGAGGTACTAGACAGTGTGTTATTGTCAGACCGAGACTGAGCGCAATAGCCGAACTGGCGAGGGTTATCTTCGCTCTCTTGGACAGTGCCTTGTTTAACGGAGCGAGAATCACAAAACTCGAGTCGGCATAAACAGGAATGGAGATGAAATAGCCGAGAATAAGCATCGCAAAAGGGACATACTTCTCACCAACTAGTTTCAGGATGGATCTGGCCATCACATAGACTCCACCCGACTCTTCAAGGAAAGTACCTATGATACAACCAACCACAATCACAATTCCGATCGAGCCAATAGTGTTGCCAAATCCGTTATTAACGGATTTGATAATCTCACTAAACGGGATTCCCGACAATAGTCCATAGATTATTGCCGCAAAGATCAATGCAAGAAATGGATGCAATTTGAACTTCGTAGTTGAAATCACAATGAATGCGATTGCCGCGAGTAACAGCAGTATAAGCATAATAAATAATACTAATCGATAAGTTCTTTTATACTATCTGCCATAGATTTGAGTATAAGGCAACAAGATGCAGATCCTGCATCCATAACGCCCCTCGATCTTTCACCCAGACGGCTTGAACGGCCGAGTTTTGCAACCATATCGATAGTGCTGTCACGTCCAACCACAGCAGCTACAATATGAGCATCGAGAGCCTCCTCAAACGATTTGCCCTCTGCTACAGCTGATTCAAACGCAGCTACAGCAGGAATGAGCACATCCATAAGGGTCTTGTCACCGACCTGCGCAGGAGAAATAGTACGGATTGATGCCAGAGCCTCGTTCAGGGCATACAGATATGCGTTCTTATCTATAGGATCGGTTTGTTCAAGAGCTTTACCCAGCGACACGAAAAGTTTACCATAAAGAGGCCCCATTGAGCCGCCAATCTTCATCATAAGTATTTTACCGAGGGTCTTCAGACCATAGGAAAGATTCCCGGGTTGCTTATCAAGAGCCTCTCTGCAAAGGGTGAATCCTTTGTTCATATTGATACCGTGGTCTCCGTCACCAATGGCACCATCGATGTCACTTAAATATTGTTTGTTTTCCTGTATTACAAGAATCAATCTATCTACGATTATGCTTCCTGCTTCTTGTGAGAATGATTTCATATTGATTTTTAATTACTTTTCGGTCTGGCACAAGCCTGTGCAATAGGCATCGTAGTCCATACATTCTTTAAGTTCCTCGTCCAGTTTCATCACCGTGAGAGTTGCTCCTGTCATCTCTAGCGATGTGAAATAGTTACCTACAAGTGAGCGATAAATCTTAATTCCTTTCTTTATCATTATTTTCTCAACCTCGTTGAACAGGATATACTGTTCCAACAAAGGAGTTGATCCGAGACCTGAAACGACAACAACGACCTGGTCACCTGCAATAAACGGAAGATCAGGTAAAATCACATCGCACATACGACGGGCAATATCGGCTGCCGACTCAAGCTTAGCAACTTCTATTCCGGGCTCACCGTGATGACCTATGCCGACCTCCATAGTACCTTCTTCAATATTGAAATTAGGGTGTCCAACCTCAGGAATTGTGCAAGGGCTGAGACCCACGCCCATACTACGTGTATTGTCTATGGCCTTCTGAGTTGCCGCAAGTACTTCGTCAAGCTCTGCGCCCATAGCGGCCTTTGCGCCACCGACCTTCCACATAAGTATTTCTCCTGCGACACCGCGTCGCTTCTCTCTGTTCTCTTTCGGAGCCGAAGGCACATCATCGTTAGCCACAACCTTACCAACCTTGATATTTTCATCTTGAGCCAGCTCCATTGCCATTGCAACATTCATATTGTCGCCAGCATAGTTGCCATAAAGGATAGCAACACCCTTGCCCGAATCAGCCTCTTTAATAGCATCATAAAACATCTGTGCAGGAGGCGATGAGAAAAGTTCACCTACAGCAACAGCGTCCACCATATTCTTTCCTATGTAACCTATGAAGGCTGGTTTGTGGCCAGATCCGCCTCCTGTTACTATTCCAACCTTGTTCGGGATAGGAGCTTTCGCATATTTGAGTACTCTCTCATTCTCTGTCGAAGCAATGAAGTCCGAATGAGCTTTGAGAAAGCCTTCGAGCATCTCGTCAACTACTAGAGCCGGGGCATTAATTATTTTCTGCATAGTTGTGTAATTAAATAGTGATTACTTTGACTCAGGGTGAAAACTATTTTTCTCAAGTTCTCTCATCTGGTCGACCTTAGGCTGGGAACCGCCTCCTTGGAACTCGGATTTTAGCCATGCGTCCACTATGGTCTTGGCAAGCTCCAATCCTATCACCCTTGCACCCATAGTGAGAACTTGGGCATCATTACTTTTTCTCAATCTTTCGGCAGAGAATACATCGTGGCACACGCCCGCGAATACTCCCTCTACCTTATTTGCTATCATAGCCATTCCGAGACCTGTTCCACAAATCAGTATTCCTCTCTCGAAAGAGCCGTTCTGGATATTAAGGGCTAAGTTATAGCCTATTTCAGGATATAATGCTCTCTGTTTTGATCCAAGCAGGTCGAGGTCGGTAACTTCCACTCCACGACTTTTCAAATGAGCCACAATGACTTTTTTAAATTCGATCGCAGCATCGTCACAATCTATTACAACTTTCATATGGTAAGTAAAGTTTATTTGGTTATTTTTTGCAAAAAATCCGAAGGTAGTTTATTAAGCACAAAGTGATATATGTAAGTCCGTAAGGGTTTATTATTCGCCCGGAATTGCCATAACCGAATAAAATGCCTTGTGTGGAGTATAGTCCCGGTTGAACAAAAGTGGGTAGTTCGTTCTGCGTGGAATAGGATAGCCATTCTTCCAGGAAGTACCATCGTGGAGCCCCCAGAAAGTCACTCTGTCTATCTTATCCCTATGCTTATAGAATATCCGGAAAAGTTCCGCATAGCGATCTGCAAGCTGATTCTCGACCTCTTCAGGAAGTCCATCCTTGTAAGGGTCAAGGAATATCTTAAACTCCTCAAGCTGATACTGATCCTCCTGAAGCGATTTGCCGATTACTTGCCCCTCTTTGGTGATAGGCAGTACATCAACATCTATTTCGGTAATCATTACCTTTACCCCGAGTTCCGAGAGTTTTACGATAGCATTCTCGATATATTCGTTCTTTGGGTAATTGAGTCCCCAATGTGCCTGTATTCCTACACCGTCAACGCGAAGGCCATCGGCCTTGAGCATCTTTACCATCTTGATGATGCCTTCGAGATGTTCGGGCCTCCAGACGTTGAAATCGTTGTAGTAAAGTTCAACATCCTTGGGGCAATATTGGTCTGCATACCTGAATGCAAGTTTAACGACCTCTTCCCCGTTACCACCGAATGCCTTTACCCATCCGATGTTGCGATATTCACCCTTCTCGCCTATGATCTCATTCACTACGTCCCACGCGTCCACCTTGTTTCCAAAGTGTGTGCAGACAGTCTCTATGTAGCTTCGAAGGGTTTCTACAAGCTCGTCATGGCTCTTGTATTCACCGTTCTCATTCATCCAAAAGAACTCGGGAGTTTGATTATGCCAACAAAGGGTGTGGCCAAGAACCCACATATTATGCTCGCGACCAAAATTAACTATAGCATCACCACGTGTGAAGTTCCACACATCCGGTCTCGGATGAAGCGCCTCGGGTTTTAACTCGTTGCCCGGAGTTAAGGCATTAAAGTGCTTCAAAAGTAATTCCGTAGATTTTGGACTGCGCTCGCTTATGTCAAAGCTGCTGATTGCAGCACCCATCTTGAATGCCTGGCTATAGGCATCTTTCAAGCTGGAGTTATCTTTTTCCTGGGCGCGTGCACTACCTAATGTAATGGCCGTGAGACCAAGGAGAACAACTGCCAATCTGATAGTTTTCATAATTAATGAGTAGTTAAGTGTTATTTTTTTACCGTCCTTTTTTGTTTCATTTCTTTTGAGGTAGAATGACACCTTTACTTCCTTTGTCATAGCCCTGTTATTTAAGTGTAAAATTACTTGAAACAGAGATATTTGAAGTTATGTAAAATATGGA
>JAVBMZ010000105.1:0-15551 GCA_031551935.1 Bacteroidales bacterium | reverse complement strand
GTATCATGACCGGTTTCACCGACAATTACATCAAAGTGGAAGCCCCATATGACGCACACTTCATCGGAAAATGCGTGATGGTATCGCTCGATGTCCCCAACAGTTCAAATCATATGGTGGGAAGAATTTGCAACGACACCGATAACATTGTATAATTCCTAATTCAAAGGTTCAATAATTGGCTGCGTCGATCCTTACGGGTTCAAAGATTAGCAAATTGAAAATAGATGCATGATGACACTAAATAGTAATTAAGTGCACATACAAGTAAAACTACAAAGGAGATCAATATTCCTCACAAACAGGAGAAAAACAATTGGATTACTCTCAGTTTTCGGTGGTACGTTTCGGATGCTGCAATAACTCAATACTATCTATTTTGTTTTGAAACATCCTATAATGAATAGAATCCTTTTGTAAATGATAAAAATGACAACAATGGTTAAAATAATCCAATTGATCCTTCCAATATATGTTGTCATTGATCATCCTTTTGTTTTCTTCAATCATTTTAACACATTCAGCAATTCCATTATCAGCCAAATAAACTTGAATTAAAAAATTATTGAGATTGAATAATCTTGAATTATTTGCATCATTTTTCCAAATAGCTTTGGCTTTTTGAGCATAATAAATACTGGAATCATATTTACCTTCATATTGATACACTTTAGCAAAATTCAATAATGTCACTGCTTTTCCTTGTTCATTATTCATATGCTCATAGATTTCCAAAGCTTCATGGGTTTGAAATTTTGCTTTAGTGAAGTCACCCAAATATCCATTCAAGTATCCCAAATATTTTAACATGTTGGCAACATCTACATCAGAATTTATCATATACCAAGCGTCTTTTGCTTTTTCTGCATATACAACAGCCTGACTTTTGTTGTCTAATCCTTCATCACATATAAAAGCCATATTTTGATAGATTTGAGCAGTTTTTCTGACATCATTTAAACTATCATATATTTTAGAGGCCTTTTCAAAATAATATAAAGAACTATCAGGTTGTTTGTCGTAAAGTGAAACTCCTAATCGTTCTGATATGAAACCCATTTTATTGCAATCACGATGATTTTTTGTAACCTCAAAAGCTTTTTTTAAAGTCAATACATCGTTAAATGCTGGATGATGTTGGTTGGAAATAGCATTCCAATATATACCTACCAATAATGAATCATGAGGGCATGCATAGGCATAAGATAAAGACTGATCATAATAATACTTGCAAGAATCCCTGTCTTTCTCTAAATAAAATAGCGTGAGATGATAATACAAATACCCAACAGAAATAAAATCCTTTTCATGGCTAAATTTATGGATTACTGATTTCATTTTTTGATAATCAATAAAATTATTATACTCAATATCAGCTACAAATGAATTAATGATGTTTATATTTTCTTTTTTCTGCTGACATTTATTTTCACATGAAAGACTAAATATAAACAAAAAAAACAGTAAAATCAAGCTTCTAATCGACATAGTTTACAATCATAAAAGCTGCGGTTAAAATTAAATCTTGCGGCAACAATCCTCACCTATAACACATCAAGCCGTCCTAAAAACAAGTAGGACGGCTTGATAATACTGAATCTTAGATGCGACAAGCTTCTTAATACCGATAGTGTTCCGGCTTATAGGGGCCAGCAGCAGAAACGCCTATATAATCAGCCTGTTCAGCTGACAATTTAGTCAGTTTCACACCAAGTTGTTCCAAATGTAAACGTGCTACTTCTTCATCCAACTTTTTCGATAAACGGTATACATCTACCGGATAATCATTTTTCCACAAATCAAGCTGTGCCAGCGTTTGGTTACTGAAGGAATTACTCATCACAAATGAAGGGTGCCCCGTAGCGCAACCAAGGTTCACCAATCTGCCTTCTGCCAAGAGGAAAATAGCGCGTCCGTCGGGAAACACATATTTATCCACCTGTGGTTTGATATTGATTTTTTTGATCCCCGGATATGTCTCTAATTTGTCCACCTGAATTTCATTGTCAAAGTGCCCAATGTTACAAACGATGGCCTGATCCTTCATGGCTGCAAGGTGCTCTATGGTAATTACGTCCTTATTGCCCGTCGTGGTTACAAAAATATTGCCTTCCTTCACAGCTTCATCCATAGTAGTCACTTCAAAACCTTCCATGGCCGCTTGTAAAGCACAAATTGGATCAATTTCAGTCACAATAGTACGTGCCCCATAGGCGCGCATCGACTTAGCGCAACCCTTACCTACATCGCCATATCCCAATACAACCACCACCTTACCAGCAATCATCACATCGGTAGCACGCTTGATACCGTCGGCTAATGACTCACGACACCCATATAAATTATCAAATTTCGACTTGGTAACCGAATCGTTCACATTAATGGCGGGAAACAATAACTCGCCGCGTTCTTTCATCTGGTACAACCGATGAACCCCAGTAGTCGTTTCTTCCGATACACCGCGCATATCTTTCACTGCACGATGCCATTTATCCGAATCAGCTGCCAATGTGGTTTTTAAAAGATTCAAAATAACACCTTCCTCTTTATTAGCAGGAACCCGTTGGATACTCTTCGGATCATTTTCAGCCTTATACCCCCAATGAATCAATAAGGTAGCATCTCCTCCGTCATCTACAATCAGATTGGGACCCAACCCATCATCGAAAGTAAGCGCTTGCTCGGTACACCACCAATATTCTTCCAAAGTTTCCCCTTTCCATGCAAACACTGGAATACCAGCCATGGCAATAGCCGCCGCCGCATGATCCTGCGTGGAAAAAATGTTACAACTCGCCCACCGCACTTTAGCGCCTAAAGCAACTAAAGTTTCAATAAGCACTGCCGTTTGTATGGTCATATGCAACGAACCCATGACACGCGCTCCTTTCAGCGGTTGCTGCGATGCATATTTTCTACGGATGGACATCAAACCGGGCATTTCTTTTTCGGCAATCTCAATTTCTTTACGACCAAAATCGGCCAAGCTAATGTCTGCTACTTTGTACTGTTGTTTGTTCATTATTTATGGTATATTTAATATTTCTTGTTTATCACGGGCAAGTTGCATTGCTAACTGCTCCATATTATCGAACTTGATATCATTTCTTATACGATGCGTTAACGCAAAGGTTACCTGTTGCCCGTATATTTGTTCATCAAAATCAAATACATTGACCTCGATGTGTTGTGTTTCATCCGGTCGTCTGAGTACCGGCCGCTTACCTATGTACATCATCCCAAAGCGTGAAAATTCCGGAAAAGAAGCATCGGAACGGATACCGCCCATAGCAACCTTGACACGGTAAACACCTTCTTGCGGAATAAGTTTATATGGCGGAATTTCTATATTGGCCGTAGGAAAACCAAGTGTTCGCCCCAAGTGATTACCATGAATAACTTTGCCGGACATCATATATTCGTATCCCAACATATGGTTGGCTGATGCTACATCACCATTCAACAAGGCCTTCCGGATCAAAGAAGAACTGATTTTTTGTTCCAACCTTTTTAAATCAACCACCTCTATCTGCATATCGCTATCAGCAGTGAAGGTTGACAGATTATACGCATCGCCGCCCCTCTCCTTTCCGAAATGATGGTCCTGACCTACCACTAAATAGTGGGCATGCAATTTCCCTACAATCACATCCCTGACAAAATCAATCGCCGGCATTTGCGACAACGCGTGGTCAAAAGGAATAACCAATATGTCATCCACTCCGGTTTGCGTCAAAAGCGCTACCTTTTCGTCAAATGTATTAAGCAACATCGGCACATCCTCCGCTGCATCGAGCACTTGCCTTGGATGTGGCCAGAAAGTAACCACCACGGAGCGCCTGTCATATTGCTCGGACAGTTCGACCAACCGGCGAAGCAGTGCCCTATGCCCGCTATGTACTCCGTCGAAGCTGCCAATCGTAACGATTGATTGCTCAATATTCAACTGATCAATATGTCGGTATACCGCCAAAGTGTACGCACAAATAAAACCGCCACAAAGTTAATCTTTTTTGACAAGTTGGGATAAATCAATCATACATCATCAGGAACAATTCAATTATCTTTGTCTGTCAAAATCAATTCTATGAATGTATTTTATCGGGTAAATGCATGTTTATGGTTATCGATATGTGTTTGTTTGTTCTCGGCACAAATAAGCAGGTTATCTGCACAAGTGCAGGTAGCGCCCGATAGGTACCGCATAGAATTTACAGACAAAGCACATCATAACTACACGATTGAACAACCTGGCCAATTTCTTTCGGAACGAGCAATACAACGCCGTATCAAACAAAATATCCATATAACGCAAGCCGATTTACCCGTAAGTAGTTTTTATATAGACAGCCTGAAAAGGATGAATATTGAGGTATTGAATACGTCCCGATGGTTCAATTCAGCAACGATACGTTGTTCTGCCGACAAAATTGACCAACTTAAAGAGATTGACTTTATCAAACAGACAACAGCCATCCAAAAAACGAGCATAGAAAATTCCACCATTGACGCTAAAGACAATGTAGATACCATACTTTCCAAAAAACAGGAATTAACTCAAAACCAGATTTTATCAACTTCTTCTATAGAACATTATGGGATGGCCGCCAACCAGACTAAAATGTTGAACGGACAGGTATTACACAACAATGGCTTTAGAGGGCAGGACATGCTGATTGCTGTGATTGATGGGGATTTTTATAAAACAGATGAATTGTCCGGATTTCAGCATCTGCGTCAACAAGGAAGATTGCTGGCCATTAAAAATTTCACCAACGCCACCAACCTATGGGGCACCAACAGCCATGGCACTCATGTGCTATCCATTATAGCATCCGATCTTCCGGGACAAATGGTCGGTTCTGCCCCTGACGCTACTTACGTGCTTCTACGTTCGGAAGAAGTCAACAGTGAATATATAGTGGAAGAAGACAATTGGATCTCCGCTGTAGAATATGCCGATAGCATAGGTGTCGATATCATCACCAGTTCAGTAGGATATTCAACATTTAATGATCCTACCCAAAACCACCGGTCCGAAGATTTGGACGGACGGACGGTTCGTACATCTTATGCGGCCACCATGGCAGCTGCACGGGGAATCATCGTATGCGTCAGTATAGGTAACGATGGCAACAAATCATGGAAATATGCATCGGTTCCTGCCGATGCCGACAGCATTGTAGCCGTAGGTGCGGTAAATGCGAATAGGCAATATGCCGCATTTAGCTCTATAGGGCCAACTGCGGACGGACGCATCAAGCCAGACCTCACTGCCATGGGACAAGGCACGGCATTCCAAACACACACAGGAGATATCATCTCCAGCAACGGGACATCTTATGCTACACCGTTATTGGCAGGATTCATCGCATGTTTATGGCAGGCATACCCCGAAAAGAACAACATGGAGATCATCGAAATGGTAAAACGTTCCGCCGATCGCTTCTCTAATCCGGATTTCCTATATGGGTACGGCATCCCGGATTTTTCAAAACTGGTTGGCGTCACCCATACAGCGTATGAAATTGTTGACAAACCGTACAAAATATCAGTGATTCCCAACCCTTATACCCATACATTTACTTTATATCTTTCGCCGGCATGCCATGGACACATTCGTATCCGTATCTATTCGGTCACGGGGCAATTACTTTATACCCGTTCCGACCATTTATTGGAACATAGCGCGTATCAATGTTCAATCAACGAAAGCGCCTCCTTTGCTGCAGGAACTTATATTATTGAAGTGTACTCCAAAGCAGGACGGATGACAGCCAAGGCTATCAAACAATAAATGGTGTAGGATGATGAAAAGTTAAAAATAGGCTTCACATATTTACGCACTTCGTCTTTTCCCGTCATGTGTCAATGTGCTTATTCAAATTGCAATGTCAGTCCGATGCTGAATAACAAAGAAGATACCAACGTATTGTATTCGACACGCATTTGGACGTAAGTTTGCATTAAATTGCTGTTCCAATTTCTTTTGAAATGGAAAGCCCTGATATCAATGCCGATTACTGGATTAAAGAATACTCCTTGCTCGGCGCTCCATGCATAGCCTGGGTAAACACCTACAAAAGGTTCAAAATAACTCTGGTTTTGGTAGTGAAGGGCCAGGATAGCATATATATAGGTCATGTTGTTATTGTTCTTTGGCTTTACATCGAGCTTATAATTGCCCAGTCCCAAGCCGTAGGTATATGCCATAATACTCTCTGTCAATTTACTTTTTTGTAACCGGTCTTTTCCAAAATATTTATTATCGCTCGACAGTTGTAACCGTGGGCCATAAACGCCGTCTGTTGAGATGGGTGTATTAAAATCATAAGTGAACGTTATTCTTGGAAAACCTGCAGAAGTATCTTCCGCCCGGACAATACATATCGAGCCCCACGCGACACATACACTAACCAAATACTGTATTATTTTCATTGACTTTATATTTCCCGAAATATGTCTATCATGATAACATTTCTGGAATAATTTTGATGAGTAAGACAACACATTTATGTGCATCATATTATCTTTGTATAGTTGGCAAGTTACCACTTTTTTGCAATTCACCATAAGTTTTTTCACCAAAGCATAAATAAAGATGCAAAAGAAACAGCGAAAAAAAATAGTTGTACTAACGGGAGCAGGCGTCAGCGCCGAAAGCGGCATCACTACCTTTCGTGATTCAGGAGGGTTGTGGGAACAGTACGATGTGATGGAAGTGGCTAGTATCGATGGTTGGAACAGGAACCCACAGTTGGTGTTGCAATTCTACAACGATCGCCGCGAACAGTTGGGTAAGGTGTCGCCTAATGCGGCTCATGGTGTATTGGCTGAATTAGAAAAAGGCTATGAGGTTGTCATAGTGACACAAAATGTCGATAATCTGCACGAACGTGCTGGTAGTACCAATGTATTGCATCTCCACGGCGAATTGACTAAAGCACGGAGCTCCATCACGTCGGATTGTATCATAGATATTGGTTACCGGCCGATACAATGGGGCGAAAAAGCTTCCGATGGAAGTCAATTACGGCCACATATTGTCTGGTTTGGTGAAGCGGTACCAATGATTGAACCGGCAATCGACGAGGTATCTTCAGCTGATATGCTGGTGATTATAGGCACCTCACTTAATGTATATCCGGCAGCAGGTTTGGTAGGTTATGCCAATAAAAATATTCCTATTTATCTTATTGATCCCAACGAAGTAATCTATCATGGCCGTAATATTACCGTTATCCGGGAAAAAGCAACTATAGGTGTAGAACGGTTACGAAACACATTAAGCACATTTTTTTGATGATAAGCATCATTTTATCACGCTTTTGGCATGACACCAAAGGTATGATAAAAGAATCATTATTGTTGTATCTTTGTAAACAAACATCTTAATTCAACAACAATGAATAAGCCTGTAAATCCATTTATTACGATAGGTTATGTATCGAAAGATTATTTTTGCGACAGGGAATATGAGTTGAAACATCTGTTGAAAAATGCAGAAAACAACCTCAATACAACACTCATTTCTGCAAGAAGGTTCGGAAAATCAGCACTTATATTTCGTCTTTTTGAAGAATTAGAGCAGAAAAAAGATCATGTTTGCATTTTTACCGATATATATGCAAGCCAAAACCTGAAAGACTTTACAGAAACATTGGCGTTGGCGGTTGTTAAAAAATTTCCGGAAAAAAGAGGATTTGGGAAACGTTTTTTCGATTTTTTAAAAAGTGTTCGTCCTATGATCACGTATGATGTGCTTACAGGACAACCTGAAGTTCATTTTGAATTTGTCAGGCCTAAAGATTGTGAACAAACACTAAAAGGCATTTTTAATTTATTGGACGAGCAGAAAATCAATGCATTAGTAGCTATAGATGAGTTTCAACAAGTGGCAAATTACCCGGAAGAAAATGCGGAAGCCTTGTTGAGAACCATCATACAAACATTAAAGCATACCCGGTTCGTGTTTAGTGGAAGCAATAAACACTTGATGGCTGAGATATTCAATACAGTCAAAAGGCCGTTTTTTTCAAGTACCCAGATGATAGGGTTGAACGCTATCCCTCACGAACAATATGGAGATTTTATCCGGCAAAAATTTGAAGAAAGGAAACGAGAGATTGATGATGAAGCTGTTGACTTTATTCTGTCATGGACGCTTTTGCATACATATTACACGCAAATAATTTGCAACAAAGCATTTGCGAGGAAAGAGAAACGAATAACCGTCGACATGGTCAAACAAGTTTGCGAGGAACAGTTAACTTTACAACATACGACTTATATCCAGTACCGGAACTTGTTAAGCCACGTGCAATGGAAATTATTGATTGCTATTGCCAAAGAAGGGCGGTTATATACCCCACAAGCCAAAGATTTTCTGCTTAAATATAAGATAGGTGCAGCTTCTTCAGCCAAGAAAGCGCTCGACGCATTGTTGGAAAAAGAAATGATTTATGCTACGGACGATATCAGCACCACTTTTTATCGCGTTTATGATGTCTTCTTATTAAGATGGCTTGAACGCACCTTTTAGCGCATCATCTATTTAATATATCATCACACCTTTAGCGTGACACCAAAGGTGTGATGAGTCGATACTTGTTGTTTGATGGTAAGTAAATGTTCCAATAAAAAAGCTCCCTTTTGAGGAGCCTTTTCGATATATGATGCAAACGAGGTTTGCCTATTTTACGGTTGCCATATGAGCGATCAGCTCAAGAACTTTGTTAGAATAACCCCATTCATTGTCATACCATGATACGAGTTTTACAAAGTTGTTGTTCAAAGAGATACCGGCTTTTGCATCAAAAATTGAAGTGCGGGCATCACCGATGAAATCGCTTGAAACTACTTCGTCTTCAGTATATCCGAGAATACCTTTCAGTTCGTTTTCAGAAGCTTTCTTCAAAGCAGCTTTGATTTCGTCATATGAAGCGCCTTTTTCCAAACGGCAGGTCAGGTCAACAACAGAAACGTCCAACGTAGGAACACGGAAAGCCATACCGGTAAGTTTACCATTCAGAGAAGGGATTACTTTACCAACAGCTTTTGCTGCGCCGGTAGACGAAGGAATAATGTTGCCTGCAGCTGCACGTCCGCCTCTCCAGTCTTTTGCAGAAGGAGCATCAACAGTCTTTTGTGTGTTGGTGGTAGCGTGTACAGTGGTCATTAACCCTTCAACGATGCCAAAATTGTCATTGATAACTTTTGCTAAAGGAGCCAAACAGTTGGTGGTGCAAGATGCATTAGATACGAAAAGCTCACCTTTGTATGATTGGTGGTTCACACCCATCACAAACATCGGAGTGTCGTCTTTCGAAGGAGCTGACATTACCACACGTTTAGCACCAGCATCGATATGTCCTTGTACTTTTTCCTTAGTGAGGAATAATCCGGTAGATTCAACTACATATTCAGCGCCTACGTCACCCCATTTCAGGTCGGCAGGATTTTTTTCAGCAGTAACACGGATAGCTTGTCCATTCACCACTAATTTTCCATCTTTTACATCCACTGTACCTTTAAATTGGCCGTGTACGGTGTCGTAACGAAGCATGTAAGCCATATAATCAACATCAATCAAGTCGTTGATACCTACAATTAACATGTCACTTCTTTGCATAGCGGCACGGAACACCAAACGTCCGATGCGGCCAAACCCGTTAATACCTACTTTAATCTTTGTCATATTGCTATCTGATTGTTTTATGTTAAAAAATGATTTTTCCAGGTGCAAATTTAATCATTTTAATTTTCATGAACTATCTCTGCCCGCATAATAACAAATATTATACCAAAAACCCGAAATTAGCTACAGTGTCCGCCGGATAATATGATTATTGTAATAATGATGTTCATTCATAGCTTGGATGTTTGTATATTTGAGTGGAAAAATCTTATCTTGCACAAAAATTTAACTATGATGGAATGGTTTAACAGCTTAGATACTTTTTTGAAAACCTACTGGATCATTGCCGGTACTGCTTCATTGGTTTTTGTCATCCAAATGATCATGACTTTCATAGGGATGGATTCCTCCGATGGGATTGATACAGGTTTTGGCGGAGACACAGATGCTTCGGACGGTCCCTTTCAACTTTTTTCTGTACGTAACTTGATCAATTTTTGTCTGGGTTTTGGATGGGGTGGCGTTTGCTTTTACAACACATTTTCTTCCAAGACTATCGTAGGCATTTGCGCTTTTTTAACCGGCATTTTGTTCGTAGTCTTGTTCTTTTTTATTATCAGGCAGTTTTTAAAGTTAAATAAGGACAACACCTTCCAAATAAAAGAAACTGTGGGGCATACTGCAGATGTATATTTATCGATTCCGGCTGAGAAATCTGGAAAAGGGAAAATACAAATCAGTGTTAGAGGTGCTTTTCATGAGATTGATGCCATCACGGAAGGCGAACGAATCCCCACCGGTGGAAAGGCTAAAGTAATTGATGTTTTGGATAGTCAAACAGTATTAGTTGCCAAATTATAAAATAACACACATTTATGGAACCCTTGTATTTAATTGTAATAGGAGTCATTGTCGCGTTTATACTTATTATGTCTCTAATTTCGAGGTATAAACGTTGCCCTTCGGATAAAATTTTGGTAGTATATGGTAATACTGGTGGTTCATCTGCCAAATGTATTCATGGGGGAGGAGCTTTTATCTGGCCGGTTATTCAAGATTATGCTTATTTGAGTTTGATACCTATTTCTATTGAAGCTAATTTAACCAATGCATTGAGTCGGCAGAATATCCGTGTGGATGTGCCATGCCGGTTCACCGTCGGTATCTCTACCGAGTCTGACAGCATGAATAATGCTGCAGAGCGTTTGTTAGGCCTGACATCTGAACAGATACAAGAATTGGCCCGTGATATTCTGTTCGGGCAGTTGCGTTTGGTCATCGCAACCATGTCTATTGAAGAAATTAACTCCGATCGGGATAAATTCCTTGAAAATATTTCCAAAAACGTGGAGGCCGAATTGAAAAAAATCGGGCTAAAACTGATTAATGTCAACGTAACTGACATCAAGGATGAGTCAGGTTATATCGCGGCATTAGGAAAAGAAGCTGCAGCCAAAGCTATCAATGAAGCCAAAGTTAGTGTGGCAGAGCAGGATAAAATTGGTGAAATCGGGAAAGCAGAAGCGGAAAAAGATACCCGTATCCAAACATCACAAGCCAATGCTATTGCAGTACAAGGCGAAAACCGTGCAAAAATTGACATTGCCAATTCAGATGCTTTGCGTCGTGAAAAAGAGGCCGAATCATTAAGAATTGCTATTTCTGCAGAAAAGGTACAGCAAGCAAAAGCATTACAGGAAGCTTATGCTGCTGAACAACAAGCAGAAACAGCCCGTGCCGAACGCGAACGTTCCACGCAACAGGCCAATGTTATTGTTCCTCAGGAAATTGAAAAACAACGTAGGATTATTGAAGCACAAGCTGAAGCTGAAAAAATCAGGGAAAATGCGCGTGGAGAAGCTGATGCTATTTATGCCAAAATGGAGGCGGAAGCTAAAGGACTTTATCAAATACTGACAAAACAGGCAGAAGGTTACGATAAAATGGTGAAAGCTGCTGGCGGGGATCCTCAAAGTGCTTATCAATTGTTATTGATAGAGAAGCTTCCTGAACTGATCAAGATACAAGTAGAAGCTATCAAAAACATTAAAATTGATAAGGTTACTGTTTGGGATAGTAATAACACTAAAGATGGCAAAACATCTACGGCTAATTTTATTGCTGGATTGATGAATTCTGTTCCCCCATTGAATGATTTATTCAATATGGCTGGGATGAATTTGCCGGAATACCTGAAAGGAAAAGATAAAGTCGCGGAAGATACGAAAGCAGAATATGTGAAAGAAATAACGCCGGAAACAGAAAAAGATGTGAATGAGGGAAAAAGCACAAAAAAATAGGGTGTATTTTCAGTAAAATATTTTATCGTACCTTGTTTAGACATCATATCTTATGCAAATCAAGTGTTGAAAAATATTTCTAATATTTTGGGATAAAGCCCTATAGATGGATTACCCTTTTATCCGTCAACTAAAGTTGACGGTAATGATTTAAGATGGTGTCGCTTTTCATTGCCGTTGACTCCTGCCCGGATGGTCAGGCGGGTTAGTCAGTGGAAGAAGGATAGCTAAATTATCAGAGGCTTTAGCCCAAATCCGACTCTTGATTCGTATAAGTCATCAGTTTATCATTATGATGATAAGATAAACGTGGTTTTAAGATCCCGGTGAGATAGGTTCAATAGAGGTGTTTTTTATTCTATTGTAAATTGGTTTAAATGCGCTCTTTTTGCGTGCGTGGTATGATATCCTGTTAGTAACTTGTTTTTTGTGCCGTTGCTTTTTTTCGTACATTTGTCGCTTATTGAAATAACACTCACGCCAACATGTCAGACGACAAACCTATCAAAATATTTTCGGGTTCGGGATCTAAAGAACTTGCCGAAAAAATAGCCCAAAGTTATGGTTCCCAACTAGGACAATGTTCCATTTTGCGATTTAGTGATGGTGAATTTCAGCCGGCATACGAAGAATCTGTAAGGGGATCAGCCGTTTTTATTATCCAATCGACTTTTCCGCCTGCCGAAAATCTGTTTGAGTTGTTATTGATGATTGATGCGGCCAAACGAGCGTCGGCAGACAAAATTGTGGCAGTGATGCCTTATTTTGGGTATGCCCGTCAGGATAGAAAAGATAGACCACGCTGTGCCATAGGTGCAAAATTGGTCGCCAATTTATTGTGTGCCGCTGGGGTAGACCGGGTGATGACCATGGATTTACATGCTGACCCAATACAAGGTTTTTTTGACGTACCGGTAGATCACCTTTATGCGTCGCCTATTTTTGTGCCTTATTTAAAAAGTTTAAATCTGGAAAATCTGGTGATTGCAGCTCCCGATGTAGGTGGTACCAAACGGGCCAATGCTTATTCGCGATTTTTAAACACTGAGATGGCAATCTGTTATAAGTTGCGCAAAAAAGCAAACGAGATCAGCGAGATGAAAGTGATTGGCGACGTGGAAAATAAGGATGTAGTGATTGTGGATGACATGGTAGATACCGCCGGAACTATCACTTTAGCTGCTGACTTGATGCATGGACTTGGCGCTAAATCGGTGCGGGTGGTATGTACGCATCCCGTTCTTTCGGGACCGGCATATGATCGTATCCGGCATTCAGCCATCGATGAGATGATCGTGACTGATACTATCCCGTTGATTATTCCGCATCCGAAGATCAAGGTGCTCTCGGTAGCTGATATTTTTGCTGACGTTATCCAGAAAGTGTATACGTATCAATCCATTAGCGATAATTTTATTGCATAATGATTCATAGGGGTCAAAGATCAACGTTCAAGTATTGTCCATTTCTGCGAAGAACTGTCATCTTGCGCTGTTCTTTTTTTTTGTTATTTTTGACTTCATGTGGGAATAAGATGTTGATTCCCGAGAAAGATTTTGTATCAATACTTGCTGATATATACCTTTCCCAATCATACTTTACCAGCAACTCTATTTACGATGCCCGGTGGCAGGATACGATTCCATACAACCGCCATGTTGTGGAAAGGTACGGTTACCAATGGGCACAATTTGACAGTACCGTTTCGTGGTATTGTTCGCGGCCTAAACAATATCGTGATGTGTATGATGACGTGATAGCAAGGCTTAGTGAGCTCGACAAGATTGTTGCAGACGAGCCTTCCCTACCAATAGAATTATGGACAGGCGAAAAAGCTGAATACCTTCCCGCTGACGGAAAATGGGATACAGTGCCCGCTGACGTACTGTTACGAGGTGTTGGTTCGTATGTTGTGAGCGCCAAAATGCGTATTTATCCTGAAGATGAGTCGTTCGATCCTCATATATCTTTATATTTTTGGAGGAGCGATACGACACAATTGGGTGTTTGTGACACTTTCTGGGTGACACCTATTCGAAAAGATGGTTTGATGCTCGAATATACCATTGAAAAAAAGCTATTACCTGAAAATCAATTTACCCATATCAGAGGTAATTGGTTGCAACATGGCAGGAACAAAGCCGATACTACTTGGCGGCAACGAGCTGAAATAAAAGATATTTCAGTATATTATATTCCGAATCAGCCTAGTAAAAAATAGCAAACGAATGTTGTGATGCGCTATTTGTCGGCACATTATGTATTTCCTGTCTCTTCTCCACCGCTTAAAATGGGGATTGTATGTGTAGATGATCGCGGAATCATTGTTGATTTGATAGATACTGCCGGCAAGTTGGAAGAACGAGCCAATCTTGAATTTTACAACGGGATATTAGTGCCCGGTTTTGTGAATGCACATTGCCATTTGGAATTGTCCCACATGCGTGGCGTGATGAACCAACATAGTGGACTTCCTGATTTTTTGTCCTCCATCGGAGGTATGCGTCCCACGGCGAAAAATGAAATTTATCAGGCTGCTGTGGCGGCAGAGAACGAAATGTTGCGCGAGGGAATTGTAGCAGTCGGCGACATATCCAATACTACTGATACCTTAGAACTCAAACGAAACAATCGTTTGAGATACCATACCTTTGTGGAAGTGTCCGGATTGGCTAATAGTTGTGCGGAAATGATACTTGACCAGGCATGGCAACTTGAACGGAGGTATCGTGAAATTGGTTCGAAAGCTTCTATCGTCCCGCATGCGATGTATTCAGTGTCGGATGCTTTGTTTGGCTTGCTTGCATCTCATTATGCACAACACCCCTCAATTGTTTCCATGCATCATCAGGAAAGCAGGGAAGAAACAGATTTGTATCCACAGGGAAAAGGCCAATTGATTGATGCTTTTCGGCAGCGTGGTTTATTGCCTGAAGAGTGGAATGCTTGTGATCATTTGGTGGAACAAATGGAACAATGTCTGTCTCATGCCATGCAATGCTTATTGGTGCACAATACATTTGTTTCTGCGGACGATTTTCAGCAGCGAACCAATCGTTTAAAAAGGCTATTTTGGGTACTTTGCCCGCGTTCCAATCTATTTATACAACATTGTATGCCAGATCTATCCATTTTTGCCAACCACGTGCAACATGTTTGCCTTGGCACAGATAGTTTGGCGTCAAATACCACCTTATCTATCCTGGAGGAGATGAAAACAATTCATCAACATGCTCCCGACTTGCCTCTGTCGCAACTATTACAATGGGCAACGTTGAACGGTGCACAAGCTTTAGGTTTTGATAATATGTTAGGCAGTATGGAACAACACAAACGGCCAGGTATCAATCTGATTACGGGGATAGATTTTGAACAGTTGCATTTGACAGCTAATAGCAGGGTAAAAGTGTTGGTCCCTGCTTGATCGGCTTGTAATGTTTTTACATTAAATGTTGTCTTGTTTCGGTATAAACGCGCCATTTAGCAATTACCTCTACCATATCTTGTGGCAACGCCGACTCGAAATACATCCGTTTTCCTGTTTCGGGATGATCGAAAGCTAATGATTTGGCATGTAATGCCTGACGTGGTAATATTTCGAAACAATTGTTGAC
>JAVBMZ010000099.1:0-31057 GCA_031551935.1 Bacteroidales bacterium | reverse complement strand
GGTACTCAATGCAATAAATGTTGACGATAATGGGCAGAAATCAACTATTACCTTTGAAGCTGGCGAGGGAGAAGGACTTGGACAATTCAGTATAGCCATCGGCATCCGATATTATATCAAATAGCCAAACCGATACGAGCCAGCGACACAAACATTCCATATCATTTTGCTGTTTGCACTCATTTATTTACTTTTGCATCAATTTTAATGATAATTGTAAATAAATATAAAATTTAATGGCTTCTACAGCAGATTTTAGAAATGGGATGTGTATCCAATACAATGATAAGCCTTGTACCATTGTATGGTTCCAACATGTCAAACCCGGAAAAGGCGGTGCATTTGTGAAAACCAAACTCCGTAACCTCGAAAATGGCCGTATTTTAGAAAATACGTTCAATGCAGGTGAAAAAGTAACCGAAATACGTGTAGAGCGTCGTCCATATCAATTTTTATACAAGGATGATCTGGGGTATCATTTCATGCACAACGAAACTTATGACCAGATCGATTTGCAACCGGATTTAGTGGATAACCCCGATTTGATGAAAGAAGGGCAATATGTAGAAATGATGTTCCTGGCCGATGAAGAACGTGTATTGAGCTGCGAGCTACCGCCTTTCGTGGAACTCGAAATTACTTATACCGAGCCGGGAGTACGTGGCGATACTGCTTCTACTTCTTCTTTGAAACAAGCTACCCTCGAAACAGGTGCTGTTATCGGTGTACCCCTCTTCATCGAACAGGGTGAAAAAATCAAAGTCGACACACGTACCCGCGAATATTCCGAACGGGTAAAATCGTAATAATAACGATGATTGGCAATTGACGAGCAGTTCATGAAATGAATTTTATGCTCATCATTTGTTACTTATAATTCGTACTTATAAAAATGAATTTTGTAGAAGAATTGAGATGGCGCGGCATGATACACGATTTGATGCCGGGTACTGAAGAATTGTTGCAGAAAGAAATGACAACGGCTTACGTGGGTATCGACCCAACAGCCGATTCGCTCCACATTGGCCATTTGGTGAGTGTAATGATCCTGCGTCATTTCCAGCATTGTGGTCACAAGCCGTTATCGTTGGTAGGCGGAGCCACCGGTATGATTGGCGACCCATCGATGAAATCCCAGGAACGTAACCTGCTGACTGAAGAAGAATTACGCCATAACCAGGCGTGCATCAAACAACAGTTGTCCAAGTTTCTCGATTTCGACTCAAAAGCGCCGAATGCTGCCGAGATGGTGAATAACTACGATTGGATGAAGGAATTCACTTTCCTTGATTTCATCCGCGACGTTGGCAAGCACATTACTGTCAATTATATGATGAGCAAGGACTCGGTAAAGAAACGCCTGACAGGTGAAGGCGAGGGTATGTCGTTCACCGAGTTTACTTACCAGTTAGTACAAGGTTACGATTACCTGTATCTCTATCGTGCTAAAAACTGCCGGTTGCAGATGGGCGGCTCCGATCAATGGGGTAATATTACTACCGGTACCGAGCTGATCCGCCGCGTTGCCGGTGGTGAAGCATTTGCTTTGACCTGCCCGCTGATCACCAAGGCCGACGGTGGAAAATTCGGAAAAACCGAATCGGGGAATGTCTGGCTTGATCCGAAACGAACATCGCCTTACAAATTTTACCAGTTTTGGCTCAACGTAAGTGATGCCGATGCTGAAAAATACATCAAGATATTTACCGGCTTAACCAAGGGAGAGATTGAACAACTTACCGAGCAGCAACGCAATGAACCGCACTTGCGCATCCTGCAAAAGACACTGGCAAAGGAAGTAACCACTCTGGTTCATTCGGCCGCCGATGTACAGGCCGCCGAAGAAGCATCACAGATGTTATTTGGGCAAGGTACTGCCGAATCATTAGCGGCTTTGGACGAAGATACCTTCATGAGCGTATTCGAAGGGGTGCCGCAATACCAATTGGAAATGTCAATGCTCAAAGCCGGCATTCCGTTGCTCGACTTCCTGAGTGTTCACACAGAGGTTTTTCCATCAAAAGGAGAAGCTCGCCGGATGGTAGAAGGTGGCGGACTGAGCATCAACAAAGAAAAAATCGCCGATATAAGTACTATGGTAACCACCCACCAACTTATCAACAACAAATATATGTTGGTACAACGCGGCAAGAAAAACTATTATGTTATCATCGCGAAGTAATGATTTTTGAAAGGTGAAATACCACAATCAAAAATCAAAAATCAAAAATCAAAAATGTTAAGAATCGCAGTTCAGGCCAAAGGCCGTTTATATGAAGAAACAATGGCGTTGCTCACCGAAGCCGGCATCCGGTTAGATTCAGGTAAGCGTACATTGTTGGTGCCTGCAAAAGGTTTTCCGGTAGAAATACTTTTTCTGCGCGACGACGACATCCCGCAGGCTGTAGCCGACGGTGTAGCCGATGTGGGTGTAGTAGGCGAAAACGAATATGCCGAGCGCAAGAAAAAAGTCGATATTGTCAAACGGCTTGGATTTAGCAAATGTCGTCTTTCGTTGGCCGTTCCTAAAGACGAAGAATATAATGGCTTTGAATGGTTCAACGGCAAAACAATCGCGACTTCATATCCTGCTATTCTTGCTAATTTTTTGGCATCAAAAAATATTAAAGCTGAAACGCATGTGATATCAGGTTCTGTAGAAATCGCACCGGGTATCGGATTAGCTGATGCCATTTTCGATATCGTTAGTTCCGGCAGTACATTGGTGAGCAATCGTCTGAAAGAAGTGGAGGTTGTGATGAAATCGGAAGCCCTGCTTATTGGTCATCCCAACCTGAACGATGAAAAAAAATCTATTCTTGATGAAGTAATTTTCCGTATTAATTCAGTACAAACTGCTTACGGAAAGAAATATATCTTGCTCAATGCCCCAAACAATAAAATCGATGAAATTATTCAGGTACTCCCTGGCATGAAAAGCCCTTCGATACTTCCCTTAGCTCAAGAAGGATGGAGTTCGCTGCATTCGGTGATCGACGAAGACCGTTTCTGGGAAATCATCGGAAAATTGAAAGCGTTGGGTGCACAGGGCATATTAGTGATACCTATTGAAAAAATGATCGTGTAGTAACACTGAAAATGACTATAAATTTTAATAAAAACTGATAGACTTTAAAAGCTGATCGATCTTTGATTAAACTGTAAAAATTTACTAATACTATTTACACAATACCAATATTTCATTGGTCATTATGTACAGCATGTCCCGATATACGGTGGGTAACGAGAACAAAGTCGCTGGTACGATTGTTTGTTTGTTGTACCAATGAACTTCAGGCATGTCTGTACACGAATTCATATACGCTTTTGTATCCTCGTTTATAGCTCTATTCCCAGTGATAGATCCCATCGGCGATGGTTTGATCATCAATAGCTTTCTGGGAAACATGGATACTACAGAACGGAAAACTGCCATTAGGAAGATTGTCTTTAATTGCCTGATGATTAGCATAGGAAGCATGGTTGCAGGACATTTTATCCTGCTGCTTTTCGGACTCGGTATACCAATCATTCAAGTAGGTGGAGGCATTGTGATTTGCAAAACGGGTTGGGAATGGCTTTCCGAAACCACACCCGTCAATACAGATCATGATCAGAAAGCAATCAATAAAATTAATATGAAAGATGTGGAAGACAAATTGTTTTACCCGCTTTCTTTTCCCATTTCCGTTGGCCCGGGCAGTATATCAGTTATCATGACTTTGATGGCCAACACTTCTTCTGTCAAAGGAAACTTGCTTAAAGCATGGATCAACTATTCCATCATCGCAATTTCTATATTTGCCATACTTACCATCCTTTACGTGTTTTTAGCACAAGGTCATAAAATCATTAAGAAATTGGGGACTTCAGGTAGTCTCATTATCAATAAAATGATCGCATTCATTACATTTTGTATTGGCATACAAATTTTAGTTACTGGCATAGCCAAGATTTTTAATATCACCATTTTATAGAATAAAAGCATGTCAAACCTGATTATTTCACAGGCTTAACAATTGGAAAATACATATCATAATAGGTTAATCCACATTCTTTCATTGCTTCGATGCAATATTCAAGCTTTCCTATGTCAGCAGTAGCATTGTTGGTGCCAAAAGTAAACCTGACTCCAGCTTCTTTAGCTGCTTTGATAATAGACATGCTGGGAATACGGTAACGTGCATTAATTTCCAAAGCGATCCCCCGTTTGACCAAAACATCGATGATTTGTTTGACACGCGTTTCTGTCCAAAGTAGATCATAATCAGCCCTGATGGTATCTGGGAGAAAAGTCGGGTTGACGTATATATCAATTGGTTCCTTTTCGAGGACGGATATAGTACGGTCCACAAGAAGGTTCATGTATTGTTCTTTGTCTATGTCTACCCACACTTCATCAGGTATCCAAAGGCGCGTACGGCGTCCCTTGTGATCAACAAATGTCATGGCATCCGAAAATTTATAATCAAATTTATCGCGGGCTTCTTCCGAAAAGGTAGTTACCCATTCGCGACCTTCGCATTGCATTGCTCTGAAACAGGAAAGGTCACGGGTAGTATCGAGGAATGCATAGATATCTTCGTCCGAAGTAATTGGGAAGCCAAGACCACAATTGGGGGCGATGCCATAATAAATACCTATTTTGCGCGAGTGCTCCATTGCTTGTTCTTTATTCCATCCTTTCAGATGGACATGATAATCGATGACCGGAAAATTCGCCTGTTGCAAACGAATAATTTCGTCATTCTGTTCATCGACCGCATCAGTGCGTTCGGGGCGCTGATTATTCAACAAGGGCATGACTTTTATATTGGTAAATTTCACCTGCCGATCAGTATAATTGTCCAAAACAAAAGAACCCTGAGCGATTAACTTTCCTTTGTTTTCTTCAATTCTATAAGGCATAGCCGGTTCAACATAATCTACCACTAAAACACTATCGACTTTAATCGTAACATGTTTATCAACTACCCGCACTTGTATCCTAAACCACTGGTCATCAACCGCCATGCTTTTATAAATATTACGTACCGAGCACAAACTACCAGTCTTGCGATGCTCCTCGCTGTCAGGTGTATTATTGATCAATATTTGATACCCTGACGCCATGCCCGAATGAAACCACAATCCGCCAACTGCACCCGGCTGGGTTTTAACATCGGCTATCAGCTCAAAGTTCTTAAATTTAGCATCATGTATATCTCCTACATAATAAAGTGAACCTTTCCCGTTCAAGTTGAAGGTATCACCAACATGGTAAAAGGATTTTTTATCACCATCCTGTGCCCAATTTTTAAAGGATTTTCCGGATATGAGCTGGACCCATTGTCCGGTATAATCTCTCTTACAAGAAAAACTTACACAAATAACGAAGAAAATCAATAGACATTTCAAAGTTTTCATTTTGATAGACGATTTAGATGGTCAAATATCACTTTCACTTATAAGTACATCATTTAGATGGAATCCGTTTTAACATGTCAAGTAACAATTCAATAAATAATTTTACCGTAGGAATATTCAGTTGTTCACTTGGTGAGTGTACATTTTTGACAGTAGGTCCGATAGAAATCATATCCAAATGAGGATATTTTTCGAGAAATAACCCACATTCAAGGCCGGCATGAATGGCTTTAACTTTCGGCTCTTTATGAAATAGATCCAGGTAGGATGCTTGTGCGATTTCTAATATTTGAGAGTGTGGGTTAGGAGTCCATCCCGGGTAGCCATCTGATGTTTTTACCACAGCTTCTGACATTTCGAAAATATTGCGGATACGTTTAGCTAATTTCGCTTTTTCATTTTCATTATCACTACGTTGACTGGTAGCTACAACAATTTTATTTTTTCCGACACATTTTACCGAGGCTAAATTAGTTGAGGTACTAACCAAACCTAACATAGTCTCGCTCAACGAAACGACTCCAGACGGACATGTTGCAATAGTATGCATCAAGCAGGATTGGGTAACGATATCAATGACAAACGAAGGCAATTCGCAAGGTTCAAGAGTTATCTGAATATCAGGTGCTGACAACAGTAGTGCTTCTTTCCATAATTGCGTCTCTCCGGAACAATGTGTCTCGAAACTTTTTGCACTGCTTTTATTCACCACTACAACAGCCGATGCTTCGCGAGGAATAGCATTGCGTAAGTTGCCACCATCTATAGTGTGTAGAGATACGCCAAACAAACCCGATGCATCCAACAAAAAATGGTTGAGTACCTTGATGGCATTGCCCCGCCGTTTATCAATATCTTCACCTGAATGCCCGCCCAGCATTCCACTAATACTCAATCTGTAGGCAACACTATTCAAA
Source organism: Bacteroidales bacterium (assembly GCA_031551935.1). Taxonomy (GTDB): domain Bacteria; phylum Bacteroidota; class Bacteroidia; order Bacteroidales; family UBA4181; genus JAIRLS01. The sequence continues at coordinate 24,734 of JAVBMZ010000099.1, read as the reverse complement.
GGAACTTCATCTTGTGTATATGTGAAAGTAGCCACTGTATCAATTCCCCCGGCACAACCGATGAATAGTTCCCCTTCGTCTTCCGAGTCAAGATTGATGAGTATATCACCCGTAAGAAAATCTTTTTGCAACGCTGTGGCACCAGTTAAACCAGTTTCTTCATCAACGGTAAAAAAAGCTTCAAGCGGTCCGTGTTCAATTGTCGGTTCTGCTAAAATAGCCAACATGGCAGCTACTCCAATCCCATCATCTGCACCTAGGGTTGTACCACGAGCCTTCATCCAATCTCCATCAATGTAAAAGTCAATAGGATCGGTATTAAAATTATGTTTTACTCCTTGATTTTTCTCGCAGACCATATCCACATGGCTTTGTAACACTGCTGTTTTCAAATGTTCTTTACCCGATGTTGCCGGTTTACTAATCAAAATATTACCAGCATCATCCTCTTTAAAGGGCAAATGGTTTTCCTGTGCAAAACGTTTGATATATGCGCGTATTTTCTCCTCTTTTTTAGACGGTCGCGGAATTTGACATATGTCTTCAAAATATTTCCAAACTTGTGGTGTAATGTCCTTTATCATAATAATTTTAAGTTACATAAAAACAGCATATTTCATGCATTTCAAGCTATAGGCTTATAGATATTTATATCTTCAGTTTTTTGATAAGTTCCTCCATCTTTTCATATGTTTTTGATGATACAGGCACTAATGGTAAACGAAGCATGTTTTGAGACAATCCTGCAATATGAAGTGCAGCCTTGATTCCCGAAGGGTTACCTTCGACCGATAAGGCTCCGAATAGTTCTAACATTCCATAATGCGCCGCTTGAGCTGCTACATAATTATTGCTCAATGCTTCGCGGACAATGGCCGACATCTGCTTGGGAAAAGCATTAGCAGCTACTGAAATAACACCTTGTCCTCCAAGCGCTATCAGTGGAAGCGATAAAGCGTCATCTCCAGAAATGACCGAAAAATCGTCTGGACGGCTCTTAATAATCTCCATAATTTGAGATAACAATCCTGATGCTTCTTTCACTGCAACAATATTATCAACTTCATGGGCAAGGGTCAGTGTCGTATCTGCTGTCATATTGACTCCTGTTCGCGTCGGCACATTATACAAAATCACCGGGACAGGACTTTTTGAAGCTATTTTTTTGTAATGTTTGATGAGTCCCGCCTGAGCTGGCCTATTGTAATATGGTGTTACCGACAACAATCCCGATATACCTGTAAAATCAGTTTGGCTGATGGTTGCTACCACCTTCTCAGTCTCGTTACCACCAATACCAATCACGACCTGTACCCGCTCAGCAACTACATCAACCACATGCCGCACTACACGTTTTTTCTCATCGCGGGATAAAGTTACCGATTCGCCGGTAGTACCCAATACTACGATATAATCAACCTGCCCGTCAATACAATGATTCACGATTCGAGTCAATGCATCGAAATCAATCTTCCTGTCTTTTTTGAACGGAGTAACGATGGCTACGCCTGTGCCTGTAAATAGCATATTCTAAACAATAATTACCAAATGGATAAATCTGATGGAACAAAATGTATCATGTAAAATCAGGATGCCTCAGATCGGATAAATATAACTTAAGGTTTTCCAAAAAATATCCGATAGTCTTATTTTTATTGATATCAACCATCAAATCATAACACGAGTCTTCATCATGTAAGACGCCTACTTTGCATTTAGCTTTTGATAATTGAGCAATATATTCTACGGGAAAATAACTTTCGACACTACAATTGATTAACATATCAAATGGTTCACGGATGAACTTATCTACCGCGGGACTTTTGGGAATGCAAAATATATTCAAATCTTTTTGGGTAACAGTTTCCATTCCCTTCCAATACAGAAAATTGTCCGGAATATTTTTCCCATCAAAATATCCAAGAACCAAGTATTTGATTCCCTTTTGGGAAAGGAAATGCAAAAAATCTTTTAGGTGTCCAACGCTAACGTCATCTTCAGTGACGCACACGATTCCAACATATTGTGCCGAAGCAAAATCAAACAACATCTTTTGCCGCTTCAGAGATGCACTCTTTTTGCGAAGGAGATGACGAGCTATTGTAAGTCTTAATTTTTCGAATACCACGATATATTTGCTGGACGTCAAAAATTATAGTTGCACAAATCTACTGCTTTTTTACAAAAAATACTACGAAGGGAGAAGAAAACTATTGCTAACAACGAATCTTTTATTTATCTTTGTTCTTGGGGTGTCCATTGGCTTTTATTCAATCATTAACTTAAACCGCTATTCAGCTGATTATATGAGTAAAGTGAAATTGCTGTATGCATTGGAATCGGCTGGAGGAGGCACTCTCAAACATGTGACATATCTTGCTACTCGTTTGGACCAAAACAAATTTGACATTACAGTGGTTTTATCTAATGCCAATTACGAAAAAGATACGGCATCCGCTGTTTCAAAAATGCGTCAAAAAGGTGTCCGCGTTGACATAATTGGCATGACAAAAAATATTTCCCCCTTAAAAGATATCTTCACTTTATGTAATATATACTCGTATTTGCAAAAGCATCGCTTCGATATAGTGCATGCACATAGCTCTAAAGCCGGCGGACTTTTTCGCCTTGCAGCATGCTGGACTCATGTGCCGGTAGTGATATATACACCACATTGTTTTCATTTTACAGCATATTTAGGGGTCAAAAGAAGGTTATTTGCTGGTATAGAGCGTTTTTTCGCCCAAAAAACATCCTGCATTGTCATTTCCGGAACCGAACAAGCTGCTTTATACAAAGAATCCATTAAAGCCATCAAAGAAACTGTCGTTATCGACAACGCGATCGAACCTAACGAATACAAGTTACTGGACGCACAGCAGGTACGGCAACAATGGCACATTCCGCTTCAACACCGGGTAATTGTTGGTGTTGGTCGCTTAGTAGAACAAAAAAGTTGGGATATTTTCCTAAAAGCGGCCAAAATGGCTTTACAGCATAATAAGGATATTACCTTTATGATTGCAGGCGGAGGGCCACACCACAAATATCTTTCTCGGTTGATCCATCGTTGGAGAATATCAGCCAATGTGATACTTTGCGGCCATCTCGATGATGTTTCACCAGTTTATTCTATAGCAGATGCCTTTGTTTCGACTTCCCGATGGGAAGGTTTACCCTATACTTATTTGGAAGCACTGCACTTTAATGTTCCCATGCTTATTATGCATACAGAAGGCATGGAGTATTTTTTGAAACATGCCGGTGCAATCTGCATACTACAAAATGATTGCTCTCAGTTGAGTGAAGCAATCGTTCAAATTACATTAGGACATGTCCGATCAACAATTGATTCTCCAGTACATCCATTCGAGATAAAACAGTTTATCGAACAGCACCAACAATTATATGATAGATTATTGAAATGACCATTTTATCTTCTGCTTAATTTCAGACCAAAGATGACACTACCGACTATCATGCCTATCAATACGACAAGCAATATAAGTGTTCCCCATATGGGAGTTGCTGCGTTTACCTGTATACGGATAGTTTTCTCTTCAGCGCTCACTTTACGATTATCTGTGAGGGCTTCAGCATTGATTCTTATTTCATGAGCTCCGACACAATTTTTAAACGATTGAATAACAGTAATATGTATTTGTTGTTCCTTTTCAGGATCGAGTGTTCTGATCAAATTAGGTGTTACTTTAATCTTCCAATTGGCAGGAATATCAGCCGATATTTTGATATTGTCCAATCGACGGCTTCCAACATTACGAACTGTAATATTCATGATAATACTATCGCTCGGATATATCTCGTAATAAAAACTCGGAACTCGCAGCTCAATTTTACTTTTACCTCTTGGAATTAGCTCTAACTGTTCACTCCTCACAGGTAATTGTCTGATCTGCTCCTGTTCTATGTGTACCAAACCCATATTCGAGAACTTAGTATAGTCCTCGTTAGTAAGCGCTATGACATAGAACCTAACAGCTTCGTCTATTTTCATGGTTTCGTCGCCTCTTTCTGGCAAATAAATCTTCAGAGATATTTTTTTGTGATTAACACCTTGTCCAAATTTTATCTGCGATATTTTACTGTTGTCATCAATGAAATCATAAGTAATTTGTTGAGGAAGGTTAAGGACTACCAATTTGTATATATCGTCTGAAGTTGAAAAACGTTCGATAAATAAGTCATAAGTGACACTTGAACTTAGATCTGCTTCTTGTGAGAATTGTGTCGAACTGATATCTATCATATTAGTGCTAGCATCCTTTCTCAGATATATATTTTTTTTACTGTGTTTGTTATTGTACGTGAGGGATACTTGTATACTTTCCACATCTTTCAATAAACCAAAATCGGCTGTCACTTCCCCTCCAATATCCATCATCGGAATATGATATTCGTAAGGCGACCCAACGATAATTTGATTGGTCACATCCATAATAGATACAAAGATGTTGTATATTTTTCCTGAATACAATTCAGGTGAAAATATGTCAACATGTTCTTTAAGCTGTTCAAGATACATGGCATTTCCTTCGGATGCACTGCGCAAAGTAATCTTCACACGCTTATTGCCATTTGGTACTTGATATTTTACTGCTTGTTCAACCACCACATAAAATTGATGAGTGATCAATTGCAGGATTAGCTTTTGATAATCCACTTCATAACTAAGTAATTTATTTTTCGACTTGTTGACTTCGTTTTCTGAAATTGCATGTTCGTTATACAAACGTTGATCATCTTCGTATTTTTGCTTAGCCATATCATAATTAGCTTTTGCTTTCTTTAAATCAAGTAATAACGAAACCTCATCGTTCTGTTCAGCTTGTATGGTATAACAACACAAAAACAAGAAAATGATAACACATATACTTGAAAAAAATCTCATAATTCATCTGATAAAATGTTGGTAATATTTGGCACCAAAGATGATAGGGCATGAACATCCCATAGCAATAGGATTTTATACAAAACAACATGAACAACGTGTTTGTGGTTCAATACAAATTGTCCATTTATCTGTACAGCATATAACGTTATGAGTAATCTGTCAATACATTTATTCATTGCCCGATTTTCTTTCGAAACCTTTAAGCAATAAACATGCCACTTGTTTTAATTATTTAATTATCAATATGTTATATGTTATTTTTTTGAAAAATAGTATCCAGCCATACTTTCAAATTACCCATCACTCGTTTAAGCCATATTTCTTCATTTTGTTAAATAAGGTTTTACGACTCACTCTTAATACTTTTGCAGCGTCAGTTTTGTTATATCTACACATTTCAAGAGCCTTTATAATTTTTTCACACTCAGGTTCACGCTGATAATTCAAACGTATAGGCAGATCATCCGGCTGTATCTTCCCAACTTTACGTATAATCATAGCACTTTGTATGGCATTTTCCAAATCACGGATATTACCCGGCCACAAGTAAGCACACAGCGCAACAGTAGCTTCCCTAGAACATCCAGTTACTTTTGTGCGAAGCGCTTGATTGTGCTTTTGTATAAAGTAATCAACCAATAAAGGAATATCTTCTTCCCGCTCACGCAAAGGTGGCAAATGTACCGTAAATACATTCAGTCTATAAAACAAGTCCAACCGAAAGGTGTTGTTTTGTACCCGTTCGTACAAATTATTGTTTGTAGCGGAAATCAACCGGATATTCACGAATATTTCTTTCTTTCCTCCAATCCGTGTTATTTTCTTGTCTTCCAATACTCGTAGTAGCTTCACCTGCGCATCCATAGGTAATTCTCCTATTTCGTCAAGAAAAAATGTACCTCCGTGGGCCTGTTCAAATTTACCAATTTTTAATTCTTTGGCATCAGTAAAGGCACCCTTCTCGTGTCCGAACAATTCGCTTTCTATCAACTGTAAAGGAATGGCGCCACAATTAAGTGTGATCAATGGAGCATTTTTACGAGGGCTATTGAAATGAATTGCCTTAGCAATCAATTCTTTTCCGGTACCACTTTCACCAGTAATCAATACTGATGCGTCAGTCTCACAAACATTGGTAACTCGTTCTAACACTTTCTTCAGTGCAAGACTATTACCAACAATACTTTTAAATGAAAATTTCTCGGCAACTACACTTCGCAAACTCAGTATTTCTGTTTGCATTTTGTAATGAGCTCCGGCACGCTTTATTAACAAAAGCATTTTATCATTATCAAATGGTTTTTCGATATAATCGTAGGCGCCAACCTTCATAGCTTCAACAGCAGATCCCACATCACCATATGCAGTAATCATCACTACTACAGTATTGGGATAAAATTTTTTAATCTGCTGTAAAACCTTTAATCCATCCATTTGAGGCATATTTTTATCCAATAGCACCACTTCTGCACGGAATTGTTTCATCTTTTCCAAGGCTTGTAAGCCATCTTTTGCTGTTTCTACCTGATGACCGGCATCAACAAATACGCTCTCCAAAATCAAACGTATATTATCTTCATCATCAACAATCAATATTTTCATGTGCATCATTTTTTCAAAGGTTAAATTATATGAATGGAAAAATCATCCAACGATTCATTGGAAATTATATCACTTTCTCCTTGTGGTAATTGTATCATCACTTGTGCACCACCATCCGGATGATTACTTATTTCTATGCTTCCTTTGTGGCGATGAATAATCCCATAGGATATAGACAGACCCAAACCTGTGCCCTCTTCTTTTGTTGAATAAAAGGGATCAAAAATTTTCTCCATGTTTTCGATATCTATTCCTTTGCCACTATCAATAACCTTGATGGTATAATACATTTCTCTTTCTATTTTAGATGTCTGAATATCAATCTTAACAAAGCCATTTTCATCAATAGCGTCAACAGCGTTCAGTATGATATTCATCATTACCTGCTTGAGCTGGTCATTATCGGCAAAAATCTGGATAGATGGGGCAAAATAAGTAGTCGAAAATTCGATTTGTTTTTTAAGACGGGTATGCTTGATCAGTCCGAGCGTTTGGTCAATCATAGCAACCAGATCAAATTGCCGTTTCACCGGATCATTCGGTTTGGAAAAAGACAATAATCCGGCCAAAATATCATTAATCCTGTCAACTTCCAACAATACGGATTTGATGATGTTTTGTTTTTTAGGTTCCTGGATATCTTTCTGTACATATTGTATGGCACTTCTGATACTTGTGAGCGGGTTGCGTATCTCATGTGCCGCACCAGCCGCTAATTGTCCAATAACAGCCAAACGATCTGCTCGAAAAATATGTTTTAAATGGGTAATACGTTCTTCATGATAGGTAATATTTTCAATGGCTAAAGCCGCATTATCCAATAAAACAGACAGCATTTCCACCTCTTGGGAATGATATTCTTTTGTGTCTTTCTTCTTACCAAGTAAAATAACTCCCTTGAATTGATTGTTAGCTTTAAGCGGATATATCAATACGCTATTCAACATTTTGACAATTTCAATATCATTTGCCGAAAAAATATTAGTATACTCAGGGGCAAATGAAACATGCAATGGTTTTTCATTCAATTGTAACCATTGGATTAATCCGTCTTCAGGTAACAAATATATTTCTTGTTTCTCTCCAAGAGCTACATTCATCAAGTTGTAACGTGCGGCATCATTATTTTCCCAAAATAAATAAATGGCTTCAACTGGAATCAATTCATAAATGCGAGTTAAGATAGAGGAAATTAACGATGTTTTATCCTTAATCATATGTAACGACCGGCTAAAATCAAGGAAAACCTGACGATAATCATATTTAGACTGCCGGGATCGGAATAGTGTTCTCAATGGATGTCATGTTTTTTGGGCACCAAATGTAATGAAAAAAAACACCATTTTACCCATCATGTGTAGCTTTTTAATCAATGTGTCATGTTAAAAAGCGTAATATATTAAAAAAGAGACATATGTATGTTCGGTATAGATTTTGTATCTATATATGGAAAGCAACTGTGTGTGAGTAATTTATAAATACATACAATAGTCTATCTTACAATATCATAAAGAAAATCATATTGCATGAATAAAATTCTTATTTTGCATACATCAAAAGGGGTCGGTGGCGCTGAATACAGTCTTTTAAAGTTATTACACAATTTGGGTAATCTACGGGCTGAATGGCACATAGTACTTGCATCCTCAACACCATTTTACCAACAAATGACCTCTTTGCCTATACATTGTCATAAGCTTTCTCTCCCTTACCTTAACAATAGATTTTTTACGACTGGCATCCCTACTGTCTTTCATATATTATTGGGTTCTATCAAATTATATCATCTGGTGAAAAGGAAGAATATCAATGTGATTTATTGTAATACCTTTCGTTCCTTGCCTTATTGTCTATTATCAAAATGGTTAACTCGTATTCGTATAGTTTGTCATTGCCGGGATAATGTTTCTTCGAGATGGACGCGTTTACTCATACAGTATTTGGCAGATGAAACAATTGCTATATCTGAAGCTATCCACAAACAGTTACCTGTTACAGCAAAATCACACATTGTCTATAACGGCATCACTCCATTATCTTCTTCTCGAAATAATTCCTCCGAATGGTTGTGCCAAAAATACCGAATTCCTAAAAAAATACAACTTATTGGAAATATTGGACAAATACTCCCGTGGAAAAATCAATGGGATTACTTAACGGTAGCCGAACGATTACTTCACGATAATAAAAATCTGCATTTTTTTCTTATTGGCGCTGTTATGGACGATAACTACTATCTTCGGCTCAAGCAACGTATCCGTCATATGGGATTAGAAGCATATTTTACTTTTACAGGACATGTAGATCATATGGTCAGCTACTTATCTGGGCTTTCAGTTGTACTGCATACAGCACTGAATGAACCTTTTGGACGTATCCTGATTGAAGCAGCTGCGTTATCCAAGCCAGTAATTGCGTATGCTTCAGGTGGTCCTTCGGAAATTATCCGAAATGGAAAGACCGGATATTTAGTACAAGACAGAGAAATAACAAAAATGACAATGTTGACTGCGCAATTGCTGAGCGATCCGACACTATGCAAGTTAATGGGACAATCTGCGCGGGAACATGTCATTCGCCAGTTTAATAGCTGGGATTATGCCCATAACATTCACCAAATTTTGACATATGATAAGAGTGTTGTATAATGCACTTCATTTAACCGGACAGTTTTCAGGGATACAGCATACAGAAGAAATGTTGATGAATGAAGCATTATGTAACCCTGATCCGGAAATTTGCTTTGAAGTATTATACCCTAAAGGTTACCATCCGACTGTTCCAGTATCAGCGCAACACTTCACTCAAACAAACATCAATAGTTCTCGCCGATGGCAAAGAATTGCATACGAACATTTTGTGCTTAACCGGTATGCTAAATCAAAACAAACAGATATATTACATTGTCCGGCATACATTTTACCCTGGAATCGAAAAGGGCTGAATATTGCCACCATACATGACACCATCGCGCTCGACTTTCCTGAATATTGCTCAACGACTAACCGTGCATATTTTCATTTTGCCCTGCCTCATTCCATCCGTAAAGCTGACAAGATTATCGCCGTATCCCACACAGTAAAAAACGATATATTAAGAAAATTTTCTATCAATCCTGATAAAATAGTGGTTATTAACCACGGGCTTGCCAATATTTTCTGGGAAAACCTTAGTGTACAAAAATTATCCGAAGTAAGACAAAAATACCATTTACCGGAACGATTCATTTTGTTTGTTGGAAATATCGAACCCAAAAAAAATATCCCCAGACTCATCGACGCATATCGAAATTTACACAAACACAACGACATCCCACATGTGTTAGTCATTGCAGGACAATTCGCCTGGAAATACCAACATGTATTGCAAAAAACAATAAAACAAACCATCGGAAAAATACTGTTTCTCGGATATATCCACCAATCTGACTTACCGGCCATTTATACATTGGCTGATCTGTTTGTTTTTCCTTCCTTATATGAAGGCTTTGGACTCCCGCCATTAGAAGCAATGGCATGTGGAGTTCCCACGATGGTGTCGAATGTCGGTGCATTACCTGAAATAACCAATGGTAACTCATTAGTCGTTGATCCGTTATCGACAGATGCCATAGAAATCGCTATGTACAAGTTAATACATGACCAAACGTTACGAGAGCAACTTATTACAAAAGGTCGTCATCATGCGCTAAAATTCAAGTGGAATACTGCGTGGAATCTGACAAAAGATCTATATCGTTCATTCATGTAAACTTATGATCCAAAAAGTTGTCCAGTTACTTAGAGAAAATGTGATTATCAGGGCATCGTTGGCGCTTTCCGGAATTACATGTTTGGTGAAGGTGGCCGGCTATATAGAAAAAATGTTGTTGGCCTATTATTGGGGAACGAGCTATGCTGCCGATGCATATAATGCAGTATTTGCGTTTATCATCAGCATTTTTGTCTTTTTCCGGGAGATGGTCGAACCAGGTTTTCTGAATAATTTTCTAAAAATAAAACATCACCATGGAGAAGAAGAAGCGTGGTGTGTTTTTTTTACAGTGCTATGGTTTATCCTGCCAGCCGGTATCATCATTTCGCTTGGTATATTCCTATTTCCCGATATAGTCACGCATATTGTATTACCTGGATTTTCGGGCGATCGTTTTGCATTAAGCTCCGGTTTAATGAAAATTTCTTCCATTGCCTGCCTTTTTCTAATTTTATCCACGCTCACTTATATCACGCTCAACGGGTACAAGCGTTTTACCATAGCAGCTACAGGCGACTTAGCGTTTAAAGCCGCGATTGTCATTTGTATTGTACTATTTGCAAAGCAGGTAGGTATTGAGGCAACAGTCTATGGATTGGTGATAGGATCGGTTGTCAAATTAACCATACATGTGTCTGCCTTATGGAAAAACATTTCTTTTACAAATTTTATCCCCAAATCGAAACACGCGCACAACATTTGGATATTGACATGGCCGCTATTGCTCGGCATCGTATTTTCACAAATCAGTAACCTGGTAGACAATATATTCGCCTCTTATTTACAAGAAGGAAGCATTTCGGCGCTCAGTTATTCAAAAAAAATAGTAGAATTGCCCATTGTCATATTCCCTTATGCACTCAGTGTAGTCATATTTCCTTATTTTTCCGAACTACATATCAAAAAAAATATCGTTCGGTTACGCTATTTACTACGAAATTCGTTGAAATGGATTGCAATTGTATTTGTGCCGTTGACTATGTTGCTAATTTTATATCCCGACACCATCACACAATTGATCTTTCAACGAGGCGCATTCGATGCCATATCTACACATTTAACGGCCAAATCTTTAGCAATATACGCATTAGGGATGCCCGCATTTGCCATCGAAACAGTCCTTGTTATTTGTTACTTTTCTATGGCCGATACCAAAACACCCATATTTGTGGGCATTGTGTGTGTGATGATTCATATTATCATTACATGGATATTAGTATACCATATGGCTTACCTGGGTATCGCATGGGGGCTTGTGATTTCAAAAACGTTGAAAGTCATCATCCTTTTGTATTTACTTCGATACAAGTTTCATCCGAAAAAGTCAATATCATGACGCAACAGAAAATAGCCTATGTACTGGCAGAATTTCCGTCTTTCACAGAGACTTTTGTCGCGAAGGAAATTTTATATATCAATGAATCATTTCCATTGTACATCTTCGTATTGAAGAAGGGAGAGTGTCCCATAGAGGAACATGTTCAAAAGACACTTAAAAACAACATTATTTACGTGCCATCATGGACTTCGTGGAAGATATTACCATTTGTTCCACGCGCTATCACGTCACCGACTGTATGGCGCAATGCTCGATACGGCCTCAAGGAAGTGATACACCAAATGAAAGCCTTCTTAGTGAGTTTTTACATTACCCAACAAGCAAAATTACTACGAATACAACATATTCATGCGCATTTTGCCAATTATCCCACAGAAATAGCCATATTGGTATCTCGTTTTTCTGGAATACCATACAGTTTCACAGCCCATGCCAATGATATATATGTCGATTCCAACAAGTTGCCAGAAAAAATTAAACATGCTGCATTTGTCACCACTTGCACAAAATACAATAAAAACTGGTTAGATGCATTGGTCATATTTGAGGGAAAGCACAAAATACACCTCATTTATCATGGTGTAGATCTGGATAATTGGCAATATCGTCAACCATGTACCCTCAAATTTCCGACAGACATACTCGCTATCGGACGCCTCATTGAAAAAAAAGGGTTTATTTTTCTTCTGGAAGCCGTCAAGATACTCATAGAAAAAGGGATTCCTGTGCGATTACGAATGGTAGGAAAGGGAAAAGACGAACAGAAATTAAAGCGTTATTGTCAAAGGCACAAGTTAGAAGAAATAGTCACATTTCTGGGGTGGCAAAATGCCGACCAAATTAAGCATCTGTACGCCTGTTCAGACATTTTTGTTCTTCCGTCGATTATTTCTGTTGATGGTGATAGAGATGGTATTCCCAATGTTGTATTAGAAGCAATGGCTACAGGAGTTCCAGTTATTAGTACCCCTATATCGGGTATTCCGGAAGTCATTCAGCACGAACACAATGGATTGCTGATTCCGGAAAAAGATAGTATACGATTAGCCCAGGCTATCTCCACATTGATCAACAACCATGCCTTACGAACCACTTATGCCGAGAATGCCCGCTATTTCGTAGAAGAACATTTCGATCGCAGACAATGTAATGCTCCTTTGAAAAAACTATTCATGCAACAGCATATTTCAACCGGCGGTCAAGCTACCATTCATTCAATCTCAGTTTTTTATTGAAAAATTAAGGTAAACATTAAGATGTTTAATGCAAATATTAAATAATTTAAGGTGCACATTAAAATATTTAAGGTAAACCTTAAATATTTTAAGATGTACATTAAAAGCCTGCGAATTCTGTAGCGTCTAAAAAACAATCACATTATCAATTATTTTTAATGCACCGATATACAAATCATTAAATTTCCGAATGATGGAATCTTTGAATAGATTTTATATAAGATGAAAAATTTATCGACTGTTCAACCAGTTTTCAATAGTCCTGATGACTTCCTGTTCCCACGCCAATGAATAAAAGCTATGGTTGGCATGACGTACGATGTATGTGTCCGACTGTATCCGGTAACGACGAAGCATTTCATGTATTTGCGCAAGCGCTGGTTTTGTTTCCGGATCTTTTTCTCCATGTATCAACAGCATTTGCCCTTTAAAGGTGCTGAATGGTTGATGATCAGACAAAGTGTTATTCCTCGGAATCTTCGAACCAATCTTGGGTATCATTTTTTTTCTGTGGAAAAGCCGTGATATCGGTCGGGTAATGTTACGCCATAATGCAAAAAAATGTATTTCGCCACTCATAAATTTTGCCCATACCCGCATCTGAAATAATTTACAACCATATTCCTTTAACATATTTTTGGCCTGATTTGCAGCCAACGACGAGGACACTTCTACTTGCCGTAGCACGGAACTGGACATTTCCACCACGTGTGTAATAGGAAAACGGCCTTTTCCGGCATAATAAAGCGCTAATTTTGCGCCGGAACAGATGCCAATCAATGCAATGCGGGGATAATGCATGGTGTCTGTTACATGTTGCAACACTGCTTCTAAGTCTTCCAACATACTATGATGATTTGTGTGTCGCGTGTCTCCTTGACTGTAACCTTTTCCTCGAAAATCGAATCGAAAACATTCATATCCCGTATTGGCCAGTTGCCTGGCTAATTTTACCAACATATCATGGGGGCCAGTGCGATAACCAGCCCATCCATGCAGAAGAACAACAGCTGTATTTTTGCGGACAACCCCGGGTACTGATGAATGCCTGATGCCATAAATAGTCTCGCCATTTACCTCCGCACAAAAGGTAGTTTCGTTCATACGCAATGATTCACTACATAATGATGGATTTCGGTAATAAGCATTGTATCATCTGCTTCATCCACTTTATTCCAAAACAATTCCATTTTTATAGTGACGTGTTTCATGTCCGGTCTTAATGTCAATACTTTCTGTGCAGATTTGGTTGGTCTTCCACCCATAGACACGGAAACTAATAACCCATTCCGTATATTTATCCAGTTTTTGACAACGGTTTGCTCCTTTTCTTCACGGACTAAATCCTGATATAGTCCCGCCCCTATTTCATATCCATCGAAATCGATACTATGGTATTGTTGCAGATCGCGTAACAAGTTATCACGATTAGAAACCACCTTGTCACTAGTATAAAGTTCTTTGATTAGCTTATGACGTAATGATTTCCGCAGATAATCCAACGGATGTAATACCGGTTCTATCCAAATGGATTCCGAAATATCAGCGTGCTGCAGAGCACAATACAAAGATAGATAAGCGCCAAACCGCAAGCCAATTAAGCCCACGCCAGAGAGTGATACATGCGAACATAATGTAGCTATAGCTGTTTCTATATCCGCAAGCCAATCGGTAAGGTGTACCGACGCAAAATTTCCGTCACTATCGCCGCAGCCACGCAAGTCGAACATCAATACCGAAAAACCGGAATGACAAAGTTGGCGGGATAGGTTGACCAATGTGCGGTGCGCACTTTTCTTTTCTTCCGCAAAAGGATGAACGACCACAAAACCGGTTGTTTTTCGCTGTTCCGGTTCAGGAAGAAACAACATTCCGAATAAACGCGGAATACTTTCGATGAATAAAGCCTTCTCCATGCCATCAAACATTTTTCAATAAGATGTTATTCCATTTGTTCCCTAAAAAGGTCCCAATAAAAACCTTTGCGAGCTATTAACACCTCATGATTACCACATTCCACCACGCATCCTCTATCCATACATACAATTTCGTCCATATTACGGATTGCACTCAACCGATGACTGATGAGTATGATGATTTTATCAGCATATGATTGACACAAGTGCTCCAAAATGCTTTTCTCGCTGTCGGTATCCAACGCAGAAGTAGCTTCGTCGAGAACAATAATGTTTGCATCTTTAAGGATGGCCCTTGCGATGGCTACCCTTTGCTGTTGTCCTCCCGACAAACTAACGCCCCTATCTCCTATGAGGGTGCCGAAACTATCAGGTAAACTCTGGATATATGCTGCAATCCCAACTTGAGTAGCGGCCGTTTTAATTTCATCATTGGTACTATCCAGCCTTCCATATCGTATATTCTCAGCAACGGTGTCATGAAACAACTGGTTGTCTTGTGTTACTAAAGCAATTCGTCTCCTTAGTGCGTGAATATTCATTTCCTGAATATCTTTATCGTCGATACGGATACAACCGCGCTGGGGATGATAAAAACGATTGAGCAAGGCCACTAATGTACTTTTTCCACAACCACTTTCTCCCACCAGTGCATATTTTTTACCATATTGCAAAGTAACATTCAACCCTTGCAGTACAGGCAAGTGATGGTAACTAAAATCAACATTGCAAAAAGTGATATTACGCCGCACATAGACATGGGTCTCTCCATATGTATCTTCTGGCGAGATTTTTATTATATCGAAAATGCGCCGCATGGACACTAAAGCCCGTACGGTATCAAAATACAAACCCATTAGGTTGCGAAAAGGGTCGAATATGCGATTCATATACTGAATAAAAGCGACCAAAGCTCCAACTGTCATGGTTCCTGACATTACTTGCCGACCGCCCACTCCAAAAATCACAAGCGGCACTGCTGTCGTAAACAACATGGTGATATTACGGGTAGTGGCAGTTAACCTTACGCTTCTAAGATTTAGTATCATGCGTTCTCCAATTTTTCTAAAAAGACGTTCTTGTTCCTCATCTTGCCGCACATAGCTTTTAACAAGTTTTATATGGGCTAATCGTTCCATCAAGAAACTTAGAATATCAGCATCTTTTTCGCGACCCGCTTTGATAGTATGTTGTATTTTGGGTTGAAACCACCACGTATTGAGAAAAACGAACGGCATGATCAGCATCGACCATAAGAACAATTGATAATTCAGTATACATAACATTACTGTAAGTCCGACAATAGAACATACACTATTGATGAGACGAACTACCGTTCCCGTAAGGACATTCTGTATACTGTTTACCTCACTATCAACTCTATGTATCAAATCCCCGGATTTTGTTTTATCGAAAAAAGACATGGGCAACCGCATCAGGTGTCGAAATAAATCGATACGTATGTCGCGCGTCACATGGGTACTTATCCACTCGAATAAATAATCGGATGTAAAACCAATCATCAGTCTCATCAGATTAATTCCTAACAACACAAAGAGAATTTGCAACAGCAACGAATAGTTATATGTTGGAAAAACTGTATCAATGATGATTTTCAGTACGTACGGAGATACAAGAGTTCCTGCACTCGATAACACCATCAGTAACAATAATATCAATTCTTTTCCCCAATAAGGTTTAAGATACCTAACAAAACGATTCAATAAGTTAACATCCATGATAAGTAAAGGTAAATCGACATGCTTACACACACAATATCCAATTCTTGAAATTTATCCCGTTTTCTTGCATCATATATACCCAAGTAGTACATTTTTCTACTCATGATGGGTAGCTTTTTCCATAATTGTGTGTATTTTGTTTTTTAGAAGGTTTATAGTGAATCTATAATGTATTTATAATGAATTAATTAAATAATCGGCATCATATTTGTTTATACTTACGGAAATTTTATGAACTATGATAATAAGTATAGGGAATGATTTAGTTTCAATAACTGAAGTACGAGAAAATTTTCTGAACGATAAACTTTTTATGGTACGGGTATTTTGCCTGTCTGAGCAGATTTATTGTGAACAGGGAGAAGATATGTATCAACGCTATGCGGGGTGCTATGCTGCGAAAAAAGCAGTACTGAAAGCCTTGGGACTGGGGGCTACTAATAAAGAGGTACAATGGACGCACATCAAAACCTTACACCATCCATCCGGAAAACCTGAGTTGATGCTGTTTAATCAAGCAAAAAAACATGCTGATTCGTTAAATGTACAAACTATACATGTATCTTTGTCATATTTAGAAGACTATGCAAGTGCCTTCGTAGTATTTGATAGTTAATATCTATTCAATATGACAATATGCTGCAAACATACCAGCTTACCAAGAGATACGAGGATCATCGGTTAGCTCTTGATTCGCTGAATTTGGATATTAAGGCAGGTGAAATTTTTTGCTTGTTGGGTGCTAATGGAGCCGGAAAAACGACAACCATTAACCTGTTCCTTAATTTCATTACACCTACATTGGGTACTGCTACTATCAACGGCATTGACGCTACCAAAAATCCATTGGAAGCCAAAAAGTACGTGTCTTTTCTTTCGGAAAACGTGATGCTTTACGGTAACTTTACCGCCCGGCAGAACCTTGATTTCTTTGCTAAGCTGGGAGGTAAAACCAATTTCGCTAAGGCAGATTATTATGCTTTACTTCGCAAGGTCGGCCTACAGGATGAATTTTTCGAGAAAAAGCTGAAAATTTTCTCCAAAGGAATGCGGCAAAAAGTAGGTTTGGCCATTGCATTGATCAAAGATGCAGACAATATGCTGCTAGATGATCCTACTATGGGGCTCGACCCGAAGGCATCCGCCGAACTGGTAGCTATCCTTAAAGAACAACGTAATGCCGGTAAAGCCATTATGATGTGTACACATGATATGTTTCATGCCAAAGAATTAGCCGATTATGTGGGAATTATGAAACAAGGCCGTTTGATAAAACGCTTATCCCGTAAAGAGTTTCTGGAAGAAGATCTTGGAAAATTGTATTTGGAATATATGGGACAAGCGTATTAAGCGTTAAGTTTTGTTTACCATGCTCAAAACCATTATCCAAAAAGAATTATTGGAGAACTTCAAAAGTTTAAAGGTTGTCTTTTTCTTTTTGGTCTGCTTTACTTTAATCGGTATCAGTAGCTTTGTGATGCTCCAACACTACAAAACCCAACTAGTTGATTACGAATCTATAAAATCAAGCCCCAAAGAATTAGTGCTACGGGAAAAACCATCCCCGCTGTCTCTTTATGTGACCGGCACACAGGACTTGATGGAACGGACATTCATTTACCAAAAAAGCGACTATGAGGCGCAAGATATCTCCTTGGTATTCAACTTAAATATCTTTCAGCAACTGTTTCCTACATTGGATTTTTTGTTCCTGACAAAAATGGTATTGAGTTTCCTGGGCATCGTTTGCGGATTCAATTTGGTATGTGAAGAAAAACAATCCGGATGCCTTTTACTCATTTTGAGTAATTCAGTATCGAAAGGTTCGTTAATCCTGGGAAAAATGATAGCCCATTTTTTGTTATTGGCTATTTCCTTGATTTTTTCATTCTTTTTCTTTCATTTCTTACTGATTAGCCAACCCGAAGTATCTTTTTCTCCTGGTGACTACCTGAGGCTTGCCCTGATACTATTTTTTAGCTTGCTGTATGTAAATTTTTTCTTCCTGATCGGCGTTTGGGTATCAACCATCACTGATACCGTCAAATCGAGCATCATTACTTCTTTTCTCTGTTGGGCGCTATTGGTCATTGTATTGCCGACTATTGTTATCTTCACAGTAAAAAATGCCATCCATATTCCCAATACGATGGCCGTACAGAATAACAAAATATACCACCAAACTGATATCCTACAAGACCCTCCCCCACGGGAAATACGGGAACAAAGAACCTTCGCGGCATTCGAAAGTATTACCCAGGATTACCGGAACCTGTTATATCATTATGCAAACACGACTATGCAGTGGAATCAATATTTACCGACCGGGGCATACACCTTATTGACCACTGATCTGGCAGGATATGGACTAAAAGACGAATACCTGCTCAAAATAAAAATAAGCGAACTCGTCCGCCAATACCGCTATGACGACGGACAGAAACCTTTTGTGGTGAACGAACCTTTGGTGCCCAAAAGCCATAAGTTATCAGACATTGCTAAAGAAAACGGCATCAACATGCTCGTATTGCTATGCTACAATGTCATTATTTTTTTCGGATGTATGATCTTTTTTCAATATTATGATGTCAAGTAACCCGGGAAATATCGTCCTGAAGGAAATGATCAAGCGCGAAATATTTAGCCACCTGCAAAACCGAATGGTCGTGTTGTCTTTTGTCTCCATACTGCTGATTGTCTGTGCTAACAGTTATGTGCAAACCAACTCGTACCATAAAAAACAAAAAGAATATACCGAATACATGGCAAGCAAGGAGACTATCTTCAAAAATGCCACCTTCGGTACCACAAAAACACAGTTCTTTTGGATCTCAAAACCTCCTGCTAAATTGGGCATGTTATGCAATGGGGTGGGACAACTGCAAGGTCAAACCAGTACCGATAAAGATGCGGTTGCCTATATATTCTCATCTGCAGATTACCTGACCATTGTCGGCATGTTGCTGAGCCTGGTGGCCATTTTATTCTCTTTCGACGCCATTTCCGGAGAAAAAGAAGCAGGCATACTGCGGTTGACGTTTAGCAATGCTATCAAACCGTCACAATACTTAACCGGGAAGATATTGGGCGGATTGTGCTGTTTTATTTTTATCTTATTGCTTTGTTACCTGGTCATGTTGTGTATCATTCTGACATTCGGGCATGTACAATGGGGACGCGACGAAATCGTTTCCCTTATCCTCATCTTCGTGTCAAGTGTTTGCTATGTGTCGGTATTTTTCCTGCTCGGCCTGTACATTTCCATCCGATCGAAAACTTCGGGCCAATCTATGGTCGTCGGCTTGCTGTGTTGGGGTATCTGGGTATTGGTATTTCCTTCATTACCGGCATATTTTGGCAAATTGATCTCCCCTATGTCTTCCAGCGCCAGCTTCTTATATGAATCCGAAATCCAGATGCAGAAAGAATGGAGACGCGCCATCAACAATGCCGTCAAACCATACTACGACCAAGGTTATGATTACGATGCCGCACAGGTATTGAGTCTACAAGAAAGAAAAATCATCGACAGCGTCATGTCTGTACGGCAAAGAAAAATACAACAAACGTTTAGTGTCAAATCGGAAGGACAAGTTATCAGCGCTGCTTGTTTGTCCGCATTGTCTCCTTATACGGCGTTCATGTTGTCCGGTAATGAATTGGCTGCCACAGGTATCCTGGCGCAAATTGATTTCAGGCTATATTCCAGGGATTATCTCCGTATATTAAATCCTTATATACAAAATCAGCAACATAAGGTGTGGCAGGAAACACACCAGGGCGACTGGGAGACCAAAGTGGACTTATCCGGCAGGCCATTAGAGAATTATCATGAAAGAGCTTTATCCAAACGACTGCTATGGGGCGGCGTGACCATGGTACCGATATGGATCTATGGCATCCTGTTGATCATATTGTCCTACAAAAAGTTCCGTAGTTATGATTTTCGGTAAATGACAAAATGTTGATACATTTTGGCAGCGAAAACACCAATCAATTTGCATACGGATCGCCAAGTAAGATAGACAATGCAAATCAAGAGTTGAAAGTTATAACTTTTGTGTTAATAGATGGTATTCTTTCTAGCCCGTCAGCTAACTCGTCTGGACAATGCGTTCATTCGGGTAGGAGCTGACGGTAATGGATGAATTTTTTTGAATCATTGCCGTTAACTTTAGTCAACGACTAATAAAAGACAAGTAAGTAATCAGGACTTT
Organism: Bacteroidales bacterium; assembly: GCA_031551935.1. Classification (GTDB taxonomy): domain Bacteria; phylum Bacteroidota; class Bacteroidia; order Bacteroidales; family UBA4181; genus JAIRLS01. Next base: position 4,018 of record JAVBMZ010000099.1, on the reverse strand, counting down.
AGTCAAAATCAACTCCGTTCGGGCGGGTACCGCCAAACATCATTTTGCGCAACTTGGCCGTGCAAGATACACTTCTCGAAAGCGGTCTTTTTGTATGACCTCGAACATCTTCTTTTGTATCACCATACCATCACATTAATATTTGCTGCCTAAGGACGTCTCGGCTTTTCCTTCGACTGCATTCTGGACTCCGTAGACATGGCAATGTAAAAATGGACAAGGTGGGGATGAGGAACGTCCTGTCGAATGAAATTGAGACATCTTCTCATCTCTGGTATTCGCGCAGGCTTAGCCTGCTACCATAAATCCGACAGAGGTACAACCTCTGCCGAACGACAGGGGTTCCGTTCAACTGCTCTGACTATGCTATTCAGGTGGGCCTGCAATTACTTGCGTAAGGACTTCGCTTTTCCGCTTGAAAATAGGTATTCGCTTAAGGTAATACTATCTATGAGCAATGGAACTTTCGATAACAGCCACCAAATAGTCCGTGTCTGTGAAAAAAGAGGCATTGATGTGATCATCCTCCATCTCCACCTCCCATTCTTCTTCAATAGCCACCAAAAAAGCCGCCGCCAATAAAGAATTGTCCCCTATCCAAGCTAACTTGCTTTCCATACCTCCCTCTATTTCCATAGGGATCAATTCATCCATGATATCACCCAACACCTGGCGAATATGGTTACCAGACATATATTAAGTATAAAATGTTTCTATCATCTGTAAAATAGTTTGCTCGTGCGCCTCACGCATCATAGACACCACCGGAAGATGAAAACGTTCCTTTATTTCTTTCGCTTTCTTTTCCCAAAGGCCTATATCCACTATTTTCGTTTTCTGCATGTGCCGATCGGTGCCCAGGATAATGGTTTCTTTCATCACTTCCGTAAGTACGACCATCAATACCGGAATACCTAAGCTACCTTTAATGGCAAAAAGATTCCTTTCGATCAACGCCATCGTATCAGACACAGACACGACGAGCGCCACGGCGTCGGCTTTCAATGCCGACATAAAACACAAACTGGAAATATTCATATTTTGTGCGACTTGCCCGCTAAAAGGTGTTAAAGCTGCTTGGTGACCACTGATGATGATATCCGGGTCAACGGCTATTTCAATGCCTTTGACCATGGAATGAACGAGGAGTAACCATTTTTCAAGATTGACCGAAACCAATGATTTGTATCCATATGGAAATGCAGCATCAGCGCCAAATAATTCACCCTGAGGCTCCGTGCTGAGCCACCCGACACGATATCCTGCACGGCCGAGTATTTCCTTCAACCTCAGTTGAAAGGTAAATTTGCCAACTTGCGAATTGGTGCCGACGATGCCCATTACCGGTTTGTGTACTTTCCCTGTTTGGGATAATTCAATGATATCGCCTGCTATGGGTTCAGTGATCATAGGACAATATACCCGTACATCGCCGCCCCATTGTTCGTGTTGCATGATATCTCCGTATACTTCCCCATCCAACACGAAAAAATTAGATTTGACGCGTATGTACTCATCGAGCAATACACGGTAAAACTTGAGATTCATTTCAATGCTTGATTCTTTAGGGTATCCTATCACCAAGGTATCAGCTTCCGAAGAACGACCGTGTAGATTCCACTGTTTTTTCAGTCGATTTCCCTGAATCATCACGCTGTTATCTTTGAGAGCGGAGGCCGGAAAATCAATAACATCGGTCACTTTAAACGGACATAAGTCGGAAAACCGGTTAAAACCAGCAAATTCCTTGACGGAAAACGGATATACGGCAATTTGCTTCATCCAACTGAACCGACCCCGGTCAAAATATTTTTGAATGATATGGCGCGTTTCCGTTTGAGGCCGGTAATGAACAAACAGCTCGTCCCTGCGCTGAGCTATGGGACGAATGGTTGTATCCCCGCGTTCCAACAAATGTTTTTGCAAAACATCAAAATTGATCGAAGGGCAAGTTTGTTTGATCCCCGCAACAACACCTGATATATGCCCGGCAGCATAACTGGTGCCATCCCTAAAAACACAATGCTTACCCAATCCTGCTACTCTTTGCAAGGCGCCTTTGCCGACCAATTGCACCGGATGATTTTTCTGTATGCCAAAACTCGTCCACCCTGTAACCATGCCCGATGCAACACCCAGTACAAAAGGAAAATGAGCTGGATAAGCCACCCGGCCAAAGTTGTGGGCAGCAGCCACCATGATGATACCCTGATCAAAAGCTTGCTTACAGATATGGTACAAAGCATCCGCCGGAACCAATGCATCCAGAACAAGGCTGATATTGATGATATCCACTTCGCGGGACACCGCAAAAGCTATCCCATCAATCACATTTTGTTCTTTGATATCATCCAACCTGTCAAATACCTTGATGTCGTAAAAAATGCATTCGGACAAGGTTCCATTCTTCCGGATACTTTTCCTGATTGCATCGACCACTCCTGTTCCATGCTCCGACACAACCTCTTGCCCCAAATTTCCGGCAACAAACGAGTCGGCAAATACAAGTTCTTGTAACCTGTGATGAAAACGGTTGATACCGGAATCGATAATACCAATCTTGACCATGATAGCTCAACGGTTCACCGGCGGAAATCCCTTGACCAAAGACGGGTATGCCCGATAAAAGTTATACTGGGAAATCAATTTTTCCTCCAAGTTCAGTTTCCAGTCAACACACGCCCTGCCCCGGTTGATAGAGATGATAAAAGGGAAAGGACATTTGGTGCCACAGATGGGCAAATATTGACAATCGAAACACTCCCACGATTCCCTGTCCGATGGCGAGACTGTCCAACAGGAAATTTGTTGCTCTTGCTCCAGCAAGTTTTCAATAGTCTCTATCGCCAAAGACTCATCGCCCACAGCTTCCCAACACCGGTAACATTTTCCCTGCGCATCAATCACCCAGGCATGTGGATTGGTCGTATAGCCGCAACTTTCCGGACGAAACGTTTTAGGATATTCGAATTTTAGTTTAGCCGACTGACCGCTTTGCAACCGATTGTATTCATGCACCATCCAGATGCGGAATTGTTCCTGGAAAGACAAAAAATCTTTCCGTTCCAATACATTGATTTTTCCCGAACCAATGCCGTTGTCCAAATAGCCCAAATAAATGGCAGTGATGTTTTTTTGGTAAGGCCAAATACGTTCCGTTTCCAAATACCTGACCGTATCATATACCGAATGGATGTTACCGGCATCAACATTCAGCCGGATCGTAATCCTGAGCCGTTCGTCCGTCTGTCGGATATTATCGATAAGGGTGGCAAAATTAGCCTCCGGATGTTTCAGGTGGCGCCTGCGGGCATTATGGGTCTCCCCGATACCGTCCAAAGTAATTTGGACCCTATCGATGCCGACTGCCAGCAATTGATCAGCCACCTCCTTGGTCAGGAGAATACCGTTACTCACCATATTCGAAATATACGGAATCTTTTTTCCCGAACAGATATCCGTAATAGCTTGCTGCATGGACAAAATAATATCCAAACAAAGCAAAGGCTCGCCTCCATACCAGGTTACTACCACTTTGACAATCCTTCGCCGTTCTACTTCCTGTTGTATCCACCGGATGATTTTTTCCTGTGTTCCTGCGGACATTTTTCGGGAAGCCCATTGTGATGCCCCCGGCTCGAAACAATAAAAGCACCGGCAATTACAGGCCATGGTGGGAAGAATTGTCACACTCAGTACTTTAATATTTCGTGGCGACTGGTTGATACTCTGTTCCCAAGCCCGTTGCTTTTCCTGCTGCACTGAATCGCAAGTAAGAAAACCCGATGCCAACAAAGCATCAGTTTCACTGACCGTCAGATCCATCTGCTCCATTCGTGACACGGTGTCTTGATCCGTTTCCCATAGCGCATTACTCTTCGCATTGTACCACAGGTAATTTTGGTATGCTCTATTGTGCCAATAAAAATTATAATAACTCGGTCTCAGGTATGGTGGCATTGATCTGATGTGTAAAATTCTACATAGTAATGACAGGTAATATTAGGTATTTCACGTC
>JAVBMZ010000081.1:0-13274 GCA_031551935.1 Bacteroidales bacterium | reverse complement strand
AGCAGCCCTGTCTTCAAAGCTGAGAGAGGTATCCCAATAAGCCTCTTTTTTCGATTTACAAGCAGCAAGGAGTAGTATTCCCATGACAGCTACCATACAAAATTTTACAGGTTTCATACAAAAGGGGTTTTAAGGTGAGGTAATAATGATTAAGGATTAATTTGTATATAATTAAAGTTATTTAATGCGAGATCAATTGATCAGTTTGTATATTTCCAATCCTGCTAAAAAAACGGCGCCTAACCCATGTATGTCATTATAGGGTGCAGGACGGTCATAATAAAATTTGATGTCGTTACCAAGTCCGGTGCCTTCGCATATGTTCATTACACCGCCTTCATTGGTTATTTGGGCTTGGATACCTTCCCAGCCAGCCAATGCAATTGTCCGGTAACGCCGGTCAACCCAGTTGTTATTCACAGCCAAAGCAATGGCATAAGAAAACATAGCTGTGCATGAAGTTTCCAGATAAGAATCGGATTTATGCAGTACCTGATGCCACATTCCTGTCTGGCTTTGATATTGGGCGATATTTCTGATTTGACGATTCAAAAGGTCGATCATTTTTGTTCGTTGAGGATGGTTTTCGGGCATCAACCGTAACAAATCTGCTGTAGCCATCATTATCCAGCCATTACACCTTCCCCAATAGGTGCCGCCGTTAACCTTTAAATCATCATAATAGCAATGCCACATTAAACCAACACGTGTGTCAAACAGAAGTTCGTTGAATAAAATGACCTGTTTGGCCGCTTCGTCAAAATAACTCATATCCCCGGTCATTTTACCCATTCTTGCTAAAAATGGTACACTCATATACAAATCGTCTGCCCAAACAGTCGTGCGTCTCGATAGAATACCATTTGATAACCGGGTTTGTTGTTTCAGGATATGTTCGGAGGCTGCATCTATATATGCTTTATATTCCGGTTTTTTTTCTGTCATATATAGTTCAACCAAACTGGCTCCCATGGCCCCGCAATCGTCTAACTCCCTGATGACAGCAGCTTGGGCTAAAGGAAATCCCCAAGGATCTTTACCGTCATAAATGGACTTGAAATAGGCATAGTCTTTAAAAAAGAATTCAAAATTCTTTTTGGCATATTGGCTGTATTTTGCTTCTTTGGTTTCCGCACCAAGGGCATTAAACCCGATGTGGATAACTCCATTCCAATATTTCCAGTCATTATATCCATTTTGCGGTTGTACATATTTATTGTATCCGTATTTTTGAATATCTTCAATTAAGACGCCCGCTTGTCGGTCATAATACATGTAAGTTGTATTCCTAATCACATTGTCTGCAATCTTCCGAACAGACAACATAACATCTTCCCTGGAGGTCTTTTGAGCAAAAGTTAATGAATTTACTATCAGCGATATAATAGTAAAAATAATGGCTTTTGTTCTAGTTGTTATCACTTTAACCTTTTGTTTATGTTGAGGAATCAACCTTTATTTGTTATTTTTTATAACTCTCTTCAGGGCCTAAATAACTTTTTTTCAGGCCACCTGTATCCATAATAATTTTTTGTAATACCACGGCAGGGTCAACATACCAATATTTAAGCGTGTGCAAGCCAGGCTTAGTAATTTGATGTTTCGTGGTAGAAACAATGATGTCGTCTGCTACCCAACGATTCCAGTCTAATTGGGTATATTTACCATTGAAATTAACCACTTGGGGAGTTTCACCATCTATTGATACGGCATAACACAATCCTTTGTTTGCATTAAAATTAAGCGTAGGAGAGAGGTATATGTTAACATCTACGCTACCGGTCTCGTTTACATATATACTATATTCAAGACATGGGCTTTGTGGCGGTATTTGTGAGGAGGACGTTACAGGAAACGTAGTGACCGCCGACATGGTTCTGCCCATATCCGGGATTACTTTCCATATTATGCCTTGCCCGTTGATGGCCTTTGTGTAATTTGGCGCTTCCATAGAAATATATCCGTTACTTTCTACAAAAGTATTTGCTGGAAGGTTTTTGATATCCGGCTTATAAAATACGGTTTTTACCGTCAACATATCTCCTTTTTCATTTTTAATTCTCACTGGTACAGTATGTTTTCCTGTCGGTACTTTATCCCAATTGATTTCGATGAATACACGTTGTCCTTTGTCTATTTTTACCTTGGGAAGCGAGATGATTACTAAATCATTATCGGGAGTGAGCGTACACTCAAATGATGTTTGTCCCGTATTGAAAATATCTACATAATACGATTGACGGTTGAAAAAATCATATTCGGGTAGTACAGCTTCAGTATATCCGTTGGCAGATAGTTCTGCTTCCAACCCTTCAACGGCAACACGCATTTCTGATTTGACAGGGATTGTAATAGTTTGTGTTTCAGGCATGAAATTACGCCTTGGTTCCTGCCACATCGTGTAGCCGATATGCGTTTGGTCCATCATATGGTTCCATTTTCCACCGGCCATTTCTTTGTTATAGTAATTGGTGAGTTGTGCGTCTTTGTCGAAAAGCGCTTTGACCTTTTCTGCCCAATCATTGGTTGATACCCTGCTTTGTTTTGCATACAGGCGATTCTTGCCTGCTGCGACATATAATTCATTCAAATTGGCACATGCTGCTATGGGAAATAAAATCAATTGGTAATAGGCATCTTTATATGCCGCAGGTATTTTTCGATATATAGCTTCAGCTTCGGCTGCCAGTGTGTTATATTCGTCAACGATACGTTCGGCTTCGCGATAATTGATCAAACTGTATGTTTCTGGTGATAACAATTCAGGCTTGCGGCGGGCATTGTATTTGGCATACGAGGATAAAAACATAGCGATGTCTTTCGCATATTCTTTTCCAAATTGTTGTTCCACCCATTGTGTTGTATGTTGGTATAGGTTGTCTGGGTTCCATTGTTGTGGATTCCAAGCCATGTCTAAAAAAAACTCTATAGGATATTCCATAGGTTTGATGTCGCCTACGTTTACTACCCATAATTTTCGTACTCCATATTGGTAGCAAAGATTCATTTGTTCCCATATACGTGGAATTGGATTAGTATTGAGCCATTTATAATTTCTTGGGCCGCCAACATAATCAAAATGATAATACATGCCATATCCACCTTGTCGCGCTGGAGCGCCTTTGCTGGGAAGTTTACGTACATTCCCCCAGTTATCATCACAAAGCAGAAGCATTACGTCATCGGGGACACGCATTCCCAAATCGTAGTATTCTTGAACTTCTTTGTACAATGCCCATGTTTGTGGAGTCTCCTTGGCTGGTTTTCCTGTGACTTTCTCAATAATTTCCCGTTGGTTGGCAATGATTTTTTCCATCAGTTCGATGTCACTTTTTTCACTCATCGGCATATCGCCGTCGCCACGCATCCCAACCGTTACCATAGTTTCAAAATTTTGCGATCGGCGAAATCCACTTTCCCAAAATTTGTCTAACTCTGCAGCATTGGTTTCGAAATTCCAAGCACCTTGACCATACCTTCTCCATTCATCGTGTGCACGCATCATAGGTTCGTGGTGTGATGTGCCGATAATAATGCCATATTCGTTAGCTAAAGGGCCATTTTCAGGGTCATCATCATAAAATGCCCGACCCCACATGGCTGGCCACAAAAAATTCCCTTTCATTCTGAGGATAAGCTCGAATACTTTTTCGTAAAATACATGGTTAAATACTCCGCCAAAGCTTTCCTGCACCCATCCGCTCAATGCGGGAGCTTCGTCGTTGATGAATATGCCTCTATATTCTACAGCTGGCTCTCCCAAGCTATGTACACCGGGTTTTACATAAAGATTTTTTGATTGTTTCACAGGGACATCGGCCCAATAATACCATGGAGAAACACCTATTTGTTGCGACAAGTCATACATTCCATATATGGTTCCTCGTTTATCGCTTCCGGCAATCACTAAGGCACGGTCGACACCAGCAAATGGTCGGTCGACAATTTGTATCACGAAAGTTTCACGTTTTCCCTCAAGTAGGACTCCGTTTATTTTCTTATTTTTGACCAATTGTGTGATAATGGGACACTGTTTGTAAGTTCCTACAATGATGAGCAGCGGTTTTTTGGCTGATTTGTCTTTGATAAGTTCCGGTAAAATACCGGTTACTTTATTGATATCCTGTTGTAGATGACCAGCAATTTTAATAATACCAGCGTCGGCATCGGGTTGTACCCATATAGGAGTCGCTGTTCCTGCTTGAACTATTGGGAAGTATTTACCTCCATCTGTTTCTGAAACATACTTGTCGATATAAATTGAAAAAGCATTTAGTTGAAAAACTAACCATAGCGCGATGGTTGATAAAATATATTTCATATTGAAGTTTGTTTTAAGCTTGTAAAGATAGTTGACCGTAACAACAACCAATAATTATTGAGTTTCAGATAATGCGGCTAAGGTAACATGAATGCAAATCGTGTTACAAAAACTTTCTAAACGGTAACATTAGAAGAGATCGATTTTGATTAAATTAATCTTTTTGTACTTTATTTAAAATGCTAATTATGTGCGCATTGCGTATATTTTATAATTATGTTATTGATAGATAATCATATTTTATGTATATTTGCAATAAGATTTACATCGCGTAAAACGATTTATTCATTAATGAGATAATATGAGCAGGAAAAACGAAATCCATATATTATGGATACTATTGACAATGTTTCCCATCCATATATTTTCCCAAACAACGAGATTTTATTCTCCTGACAGGGAATTATCCAGTAGTTTGATTACTCAGTTATATCAAGATAAAAGAGGGTTTGTCTGGGTTGCGACAGAAGATGGGCTTAATCGATTGGATGGTAGTTTGATTACTATATATCGTAAAAAAAATAATGATTCTACTTCCCTGAAAAACAATTATGTAAGAACGATTTTTGAAGATTCTTCAGGCCATTTTTGGATTGGTTGTATTAATGGATTACAACTCTATAATCGTAGTACAGACTCTTTTCGTGAGATAGTGTTAAAAAAAGAGAATGGTATACGCTCTTATCCGCATTTTACTTCTATTATTGAACGGAGAAATGGTGATATTTGGATGGCTACCTCTGGGTCAGGTGTGATTACTTTTCCTAAAGGAAGTTTACAATACAGTAATGAAGTAGGTTTGAATAAAAACTTGTGTAGTCTGTTTCTAACCAGTCTTTATGAAGATTCAAAGGGTCGCATTTGGATGGGGTCGGAAAACAACGGCTTTTGTTGTTATCTCCCTGAGACAAATAGTTTCTTGCAATTTTCAGGATGGGAAAATGAAATCCGAAATCAAGCTGTTTCTTCGTTTTGTGAACTGCCTGATGGGGCTATCCTGATAGGCACGTTAACAGGAGGATTGTATAAGTATACTTCCGGCGGCGTGATACAAACTATTCAATATGAACGCACGCAACATCCATTGGCTATCAAAAGTCTGTTTGTTTGCCGCGATGGGAAAATACTGGTAGGTACTGATGGTATGGGATTTAAGCTATTTAACCTCGAGACCGACAAGCTGCAAGACTACAAATTATTTTCCACGCCTTTTGATTTTTCAAGAACAAACGTATACAGCATTTTGGAAGACAAAGACGAGAACATATGGGTAGGTATTTTTCAAAAAGGAGTTTTGTTGATGCCTAACCATTCGAGTTATTTTAGATATTATGGAAATAAATCTTTCGAACATAACCTTATTGGCGCCAATTGCGTGATGTCCATTTATAAAAGTAGGAATGGTCGACTTTTGATTGGCACGGATAACGATGGTTTATATGTTCTTGATGAAAATGCACAGAGTGTAAAACATTATCCCAGTAATAACCTACCGTCTTCGGTATTAAGTACGGTGATGTGCATTCACGAAGCCAGAGACGGCTCTATTTGGTTGGGTACTTATTTGAATGGATTGGCTCGTTTTGATGTTAATACAGGTCGGTGTATTTATTATCCCAATCGTATGGGAAACCATCCGGCCAACGACAAAGTTTATACCATTGCCGAGGCGACTGACGGTAAATTATGGATTGGAACATATGGTAATGGAATATTTCGTTTTGACCCAAAATCGGGTAAGTTTGATGCACATTATAGCCAATTGCACGGATTGAGTAACAATTGGGTTAATTTCATGGCGTGGGATAATAACAACCGCTTGTGGATTGCCACATATAAAGGATTAAGTTGTTTTGATCCTGCTATGGAAACATTTACTAATTACTATGAAAAAGCTAATGGATTACCCAGTAATGTTGTATCTTCTATTGCCGTAGCAACTGGGGGCGATATCTGGCTTGGTACGGATGCGGGAATAGCCCGTTTAAATCTGGAAACTGACAATATCAGCATATATACAACTGCAGATGGACTATCAAATGACATGATTTGTGGTATTGTTGAGGATGCACAGAAAAATATCTGGATAAGTACTCATTCTGGAATCTCTAAATACTCGGTTGTGGAGCATGATTTTATCAATTATTATGCGGCTGATGGCTTGCAAAGTAATGAGTTCAGGAGAGGGGCTGCTCATAAGGCACCTGATGGCGAAGTATTCTTTGGGGGTATCAATGGAGTTACCTGTTTTTACCCGCAGGAAATAGGAATTAAAGAACGAGAGTTAGATGTCTTTATCACAGGTTTTTATTTATTTGACAAAAAGATTGCCTACGGACCACTATCTAACGGTGTTGAAATTTTGGATACTACCATTATGGATGCCAAGCATATAAAATTGAATGCTGATAACAATGTGTTTAGTTTTGAATTTTCCACATTGGATTACAATAATGTATCGGGAATTACTTACCGATATCATATGGAACATTTTGATAACGCATGGTTGATCACTCCTCAGGGGGTTCGCAGGGTTACCTATACCAATCTGGATCCAGGCACCTATCAATTTTCAGTACAAGCTTGTGAATTAGGAAATTGTTCGGATGTGAAAACGGTGACAATCACTATTCGTCCGTATTGGTATATGAGTGTGGTGGCAAAAATAGTTTATGTTTTATTAGCTATGCTTTTGGTATATGGTATATACCTTTTTATTCGTATCAGGAATCATCATCGTCAGGAAATGTTGCGACAACAACATATGGAACAAATTAATGAGGCTAAGTTGCAATTTTTTACCGATATATCACATGAGATACGTACCCCGATGACCTTAATTATAGGTCCACTTAAAAAGCTGATGTCTGATCAGAACACTAATTCTGATTTGCAGAAATCATACCAGTTGATATATCGTAATGCCCAACGAATACTGCGTTTAATCAATCAATTGATGGATATTCGCAAAATAGATCGCGGACAAATGTCTCTAAAATTTAGGGAAACGGATATGGTTGGCTTTGTTCTTGATGTGATGCAGGCATTTAATAGCCTTGCGGAACAAAAAAATATTCGTTTTTCCTTTAGACATGATATGCCGGTGTTGAAAGCATGGATAGATTTGAATAATTTTGATAAAGTCTTATTTAATCTTCTATCCAACGCTTTTAAATTTACTCCTGATGGTGGGAATATTGATATAACACTGTCGGTAGGGAACGATAACTCGGCAGAAGGCTTGTTGAAGCACTATTTTGAGATTCAGGTATGCGATACGGGCATTGGCATTGATCAAAATAGAATTGAAAAAATATTTGAGCGGTTTTATCAAATAGATCATGATGTGATACAAGCTGGTTCTGGAACAGGAGTCGGGTTGCATCTATCACGTTCGTTGGTGCATATGCTGCATGGCACATTGACCGCTCAAAATAACGTTGACGCTTCTGGTAGCACTTTTATTGTTCGTTTGCCAATGGGTAATGCCCATCTTCAGAAGAATGAAATAGAAAATATATAGAACAACGAGCATGATTCAGTCGTTTTTCATAATGATTATTTTTACGAAGAACCTAATGGACTTGTTGTACCTGCAAAATCTAAAATTAAAACCAAATATAGAATTATCTTGATAGACGATGAGACTGATATACGTAATTACATCTACAGCGAATTATCAGATATATATCATGTTTCGGTTGCAGAAAACGGTAAAGAAGGCTTATCTCTGGTGCTGAAAGAAAATCCTGATTTAGTGATTAGCGACATCATTATGGATGGTATGGATGGCATTTCGCTATGCAAAAAACTTAAATCCAATGTCAATACGGCACATATTCCGGTAATTTTAGTGACAGCTAAGTCGCGCGACGAAGATAGGGCTAAAGGTTTGGATATAGGTGCAGATGCATATATTACAAAGCCTTTTAATCCTGATATATTGAAAAAAACTGTAGCTAATGTCCTAGAAAATAGAGAACGTCTCAAAGGTAAATTTGCCAGCAGTTCAGAAGGGAAAATTGACAAAATGGTGATGAAATCATCCGATGAAATATTGATAGAACGGGTGATGAAAATTATCAACGAAAATATCTCTAATCCAGATTTGAATGTTGAAATGTTGAGCCATGGGGTAGGGATGAGCCGTGTGCACATGCACCGGAAGTTAAAAGAGTTGACCAACCAATCTGCTCGTGACTTTATCCGCACCATACGATTAAAACAAGCTGGTAACTTGCTTTCCGACAATAAATTGACCATTTCCGAAGTAGCATATGCAGTCGGTTTTTCTACTTTATCTCATTTCTCAAGTTGTTTCCGAGATTTTTATGGGATGACACCTAAAGAATACTCTGAAAGAGAATTTGTGAAAGTGATGGAAGAAATGAAAGAAAAATCGTAAAAACGGAAATTATCAAAAATATATTCTGAAAAATAGCTATTATTGACAATTTTATAGTGATTTTTAGCTACAAAATAGCGAAAAATAGCTATAATTGTGTTGTTTTTAGCTATAATATCGTGGTTTAGCGCTATAAAATAGTGGAAAATCGCTATTTTTATTTTTGTATTAATATGATGAATCAATGTACCAGACATTTCGCTTTGGTAATTTTTGATGCGGTTGCCCTGACTTTACACTCATCCTTTATTGTCTTTTATTTGACGTAGTACCTCAATGATTTTACGTTCATTGATGTTTAATGTTTCACTAAGTTGTTTTATATCGATGATGGGTGTATGGCGAGTGGCTAAATCAATTTGCTCCCATTCACTGGCAGAAATGTTTTGCTCCCTGTTCCTGATGCAATAATCACATTGCCCGCAAGGTTGCCGGTTTTTTTCGCCGAAATACTCAAGCAACATCACACTACGGCACTCATTAGTGCTACTTGCATAATGTATTACTGCATGAATATGCTCTTGCATGATGTTTTTGCGAACTTTATAATTCTCAGTGGATATAGTCAGATATCTTTCGTCTATACGTTCCCTTATATAGGTAATGACCGATTGTTTACGTCGGGGGACATAGTCTATAATTTTCATTTTATCCAACCTTTTCAGGTATTCGTAGATAACATCTATGCTCACTTTCGCATTTTTGGCTAACGTAGCTTCATCGATACTGACATATTCGGAAAAGAAGCCAGAGTAGGAACGTAACAACAATTTAATAAACTGGTCGAATTGCTCATTGGAAACTTGAAATTTATACAAATCATCACGGGACGCGATGAAATGTACTTTAGCCGCTGATTTTGGATTCTCGTCATATTGAATATACCCTTCCCGGTCGATGAGCTTAAGTGCATGATATGCGGTAAGTAGTTCAAATTTGTAGGTAGACGTAAATTTTTCGAGCGAAAAATCCAATGGAATATCACGACCACCTCCCAATGGTACTTGTAGAAAATTTCCCAAAGCATGGTATATTCTTCGTATCATGTCTGGTTCGGGAAAACTGACACGTAGCTGTTGTTTCAACTTGTTTTCGTCACTACGTTCATAAAGCAATACGGCGTATGATTTTTTGAGGTCACGTCCGGCACGTCCGGCTTCTTGAAAATAGGCCTCAAGCGTGTCCGGCAAATCAATATGAATCACAAACCGTACATCGGCCTTATCGATTCCCATACCGAAAGCATTGGTTGCAACCATAATGCGGCAAAATCCCTCCTTCCATCGATCTTGCTTTTCCGATCGACTTTCATTACTCAATCCGGCATGATAAAAATCAGCTTCTATGCCATTACGTTGCAGGAATTGTGCTACTTCGCGCGTCTTTTTACGATTACGGACATATATAATGCCGCTTCCAGCAAAACGACCCAGAGTTTTCAATAGATATTGTTGTTTGTTTTCGGTGTATCGGACAAGGTAGACCAGATTGTGTCGTTCAAAACTTGTTTGAATCACATTCGGTGTGACAAACCTCAGTTGTTTTTGGATGTCTTCGACAACAGGCGGAGTAGCAGTGGCGGTGAGTGCCAACACAGGTACTCCAGGCAATAATTCGCGAAGCGCCGCAATTTCGAGATAAGCTGGCCGGAAATCATAACCCCATTGCGAAATGCAATGTGCTTCGTCGACAGCAATCAGGTTTACCTTCATTTGTAATATTCTGGTGCGGAACAATTCCGTGCCGAGACGTTCTGGCGAAACATACAAGAATTTGTATCCACCGAAAACACAATTAGTCAATTCAACATCTATTTCACGTGCGCTCATTCCGGAATAGATAGCGACTGCTTTTATCTGTCTTTTTTTGAGATTTTCCACTTGATCTTTCATCAAAGCAATCAATGGAGTAACTACTATACATAAACCATCCTGAGCCATAGCCGGGATTTGGAAGGTGATGGATTTTCCGCCACCGGTAGGCATCAAGGCTAATGTGTCATTTCCTTCCAGTACTGACTGGATAATGTCTTCCTGCATCGGACGGAACGATGTGTATCCCCAGTATTGCCCCAGTATTGAAAATATATCATTCATCGTCTGATTACATGATTGTCTTTTGTCTTGCGAAGCTAATATATAAATTCCAATTGAAAAATATCATCAATAATTGAATCCGATTCATGAATCCCCATAAAGGAAGTAATATACAAAATATTAGTTGTTTGTCTTATCAACGCAAAAGATTGGTTTGTATTGAGGGTGATTTTCATTCATAAAATGGTCATTAGCTATAAAATGAAAAGACACCGAAGTTTATCGATGTCTTTTAAGGGTGGAAGACCGGGCTCGAACCGGCGACCTTCGGAACCACAATCCGACGCTCTAACCTACTGAGCTACATCCACCATTTGCGGGTGCAAAGATAATCGATTATTTTTGATGTATACAAATCGTAAAGCAAAATTCTTATTTATCTTTGCGCTTTCTATTGTCATAGGGTGATTCTGTGTGAGTTATTCGTGCTCAAAATGAACGATATAACAACAAATTGTTCCAATGATTGATAATGTGTATGTGTACCATATTAGAAAAATAAGTTATCGTGGCATTTCCCAGGGTTAACAATGTTACAGCGCTTCAGACTTTTCAGCTTTTGCGCTTTGTATGTTTCTTGGTAATCAGTATTTTACTTACCAAGTCTAATTTGTCAACCAAGGATATCGGCGATTGGGAAATGATGCTTTTTATCAGTGGTGCACTCAGCTACTTTTGGGTTACCGGTATCATACAGTCTTTTTTACCGCTTTCCAAACGTAATCTCGCTTTTATACATCACGAGCGTGTCGATGGTAAATCTCCCGAATTATTTAACGCTTTTTTCCTTTTACTGATATTCAGCCTTCTTTTTTCGGTATTGATACTTTCGATGAACACATATGGTAATGTTTATTTGCAAAGTACCAAAATCCCGTTTCCTTATTTATTGGTCGTATATTTTATCCTTAGCAACACTACGCCGCTCATTGAATACATTTTTTTGTTGCAAGACAGACCTTCTTACATTTTTTGGTATGGCATTATTTCTTTTATTGTACAAACAGGGGCAGTGTGTATTCCTATCATGTTGGGATGGGGTATAGAATCAGGTATTTGGGGGCTTATTGCAGTTAGTTTTTTGCGATTTTTATTCTTGATACTGCTATTGTATCGTTATGCCGAATTTAAGCTGTCATTAACTTTTATTCGGAACAACCTGTATGTCGGCTATCCAATTATGTTCAGTACATTACTTAGTGGTTCAACACAATATGTTGACAGTTTGGTAGCCAGTATCACCTTCGATACGGAAAATTTTGCCATTTTCAGGTATGGTTGTAAAGAGTTACCTTTTGTGGTGATGATGACCTCCGGGTTACATAATGCATTGATACCTGCCTTTTCTGTCAAGAAAAATATTCCTAATATACTACATGAAATAAAGGTAAAATCGCTCAGGTTAATGCACTTTTTATACCCATTGTCCATTTTGATCATGATATTTAGTAAATGGCTTTATGGGAACATATTATTTAATGAGACTTTTTACCGGAGCGCTGACGTATTCATGGTATACCAGTTAATGATTATTAGTCGTATCGTATTTCCACAGACGATTCTGATAGGCTTAAAAAAAACGAACATATTGATGTGGGCAGCGATTATTGAAATTGTTCTGAACATTGCCGCATCTTTGTTTTTTATCCAGTATTACGGGGTGGTAGGTATTGCATTAGGATCAGGGTTGATCCATATTCTTGAGAAATTTGTTTTGATGTGGTATAACTACCATAAACTTGGTATTGCGCCAAAGGAATATGTTCCAATGGCATGGTATTTATTTTATTCACTGCTGATAGGTATTGTTTTTATTCTGATTGACCACCGGATTATATATATTACGTAGCAAAGATTAAGATAAGTTGACATCCTTCAATGGTTTAAAACAAGTACATAAAATTAAGAAACACACGTAGCCTGTTTGGTAGACGGGGTCGCCGTTGCAACGACGACCTTTTATAGCCATGATGGACGGTTTGAGTTTGGATAATCAGTCCCCTGACATTCATGAACCGCTTTGATACATCTTTTTGTAAGTGGTGTATTCGCCGACTTTCCTCTTCCGGCAGAGAAACTGAAATTATCTCCCAAAATAGCTATTATTGACAATATTGTAGTGATTTTTCGCTACTTTATAGCTGAAAATCGCTATTTATATGTTATTTTTAGCTATTATATAGTTGTTTATCGCTATTTTATAGTTGTTTATCGCTATTTTATAGTGAAATTTAGCTATTTTTATTTTGTGTTGATTTTATAAATCAACATATTAGATATTTAAGTTTTGGTGATTTTGATGTGTCAATCCTGAAAATTTCAGAAAACCTGGTTAACATGAACAAATAATCATGGAGGATATGCGTCATATAAAGCCTATATCCCAATCAAACTAACTATGTAAAAAGGTGTTTCTTATATGAGAGATTACCTTTTACCAAAATTAATACCA
>JAVBMZ010000018.1:0-18965 GCA_031551935.1 Bacteroidales bacterium | reverse complement strand
GCAACTGCCATTGCATTGGCAGATTTAATGATGATCCATCATTCCTTCAGTTAATACATAATTAATCTAAAACCAATGAAAAGACGTGCATTTTTATCAACAAGTTGTGCCTTAGGGTTAGCGCCTGCTATGGGTGCATCTGGACTTATAGAAAACTTTAGCCAATCTACCACCAAAGATGTACAATATTTTGAGTGGATACGTTATCGACTGTTGCCGGGAAACAAACAAAGCTTAGTGGCTAACTATTACCGTGATGCAGCTATTCCTGCACTAAACAAAGCGGGGATAAAAAATGTAGGTGTATTCAATGTCACGCATGGGTCTAATGCTCCTACACTACACGTCATCATTCCTCATCCTTCATTGGAATCAGTGGTAACACTAAACGACCAATTACTGAGTGATAAAGAATTTGTGCAGGCGGGAGACCGTTTTTTGAATGCGCCGCTATCAGACATGGCTTTTGTGGGTATGGAAAAATCTATTTTAAAAGCTTTTTTCCGTTTACCTGAAATTCAGGTTCCCACACAAAAAATGACTAACAGCCCACGTATTTTTCAAGTGCGCACTTATGAAAGCCCGAGTATCATCGCTTCCAAGAAGAAAATACAAATGTTCAATGAAGGAGGTGAAATCGATATTTTTAAGAGAACAGGGCTACAACCGATGTTATTTGGCGAGACCATTGCCGGTGACAAGATCCCCAGCCTGATGTATATTCTGGCATTTGATGATATGGCCGCTTTAGCAAAAAACTGGGACGTTTTCCGGAAAGATCCCGATTGGGAAAAACTCAGGAATGATCCGTATTATGCCAATACTGTGTCGTGTATCAATGATTGGATTTGGACGCCGGCACCCTTCTCGCAAATATAAACCTGTTTGTTTATAGCCTCACATTTACACCTTCTGAGGCTAAATATTGTTTTAGTTCGGGAATTTTAATTTCGCCAAAATGGAATACACTGGCAGCTAAAGCAGCATCGGCTTTCCCCAAAGTGAATGCGTCTCTGAAATGTTCCATTTTTCCCGCACCTCCTGAGGCAATTACAGGAATGTCAAGTGTCGTAGACAAGGTGGCTAAAGCCTCATTAGGATAACCTTCTTTTACGCCATCATGAGTCATACTGGTAAATAGGATTTCACCGGTACCACGTTCCTGTGCTTCTTTGGCCCATGAAAAAAGTTCTTTATCGGTGGCTATACGACCGCCATTAAGATAACATACCCAGCGACCATCTTCTAAATTTGCATCAATGGCAGTCACAATTACTTGGCTACCAAAATGTGATGCGATTTCATCAATTAAACCGGGATGACGGATAACGGCTGAATTAACGGATACTTTGTCAGCACCCGCGCTTAACAACATATCTACATCTTTGAGTTCATAAATACCACCACCCACTGTAAAAGGAATATTAATATTCTCGGCAACCTTGCGTACCAAATCGACAAAAGTTTTCCGCCCTTCATGTGAAGCCGTAATATCAAGAAATACCAATTCATCAGCGCCCTGACGGCTGTACGCCGCACCTAATTCAACCGGGTCTCCGGCATCTCGAAACCCTACAAAATTAACACCCTTCACTGTCTTACCGTCCTTAATATCAAGGCACGGGATAATACGTTTTGCTAACATGTTATAATGATTTCATTAAATAAAATGAGAATTAATGTTTATAGTAAAACATTTAATATTTACCTTAAATTGATTATTTGCGCTTTGTGCCATTTACCCGCCTGACCGAGTCAGTCGGGCAGGATTCGGACAGGTCATTAACCATTGTTTATATGGCCATTATTTCATCTTTGCCAATGCACTAATAGTTTGTTCCGGATGGGCAGATCGGAAAATAAAACTACCTACCACAAATACATCTACGCCAACTTTGGCTAATAGGGAAATATTTTCCGCATCAACGCCTCCATCTACCTGAATCAAAGCTTTAGAACCCTTCTTTTCAATTAACTCTTTCAAACGCGCTACTTTATCATAAGTATTTTCTATAAATACCTGCCCGCCGAACCCAGGATTAACGGACATCAATAGCACAAGGTCTGCATCGGCAATCGTATCTTCCAGCAAATTGACTGAAGAATGTGGATTTAACGATATCCCTGCTTTCATGCCTTCTTGTTTGATACTTTGGATGGTACGGTGTAAATGAGGACATGCCTCATAATGTACTGTCAACCAATCAGCCCCTGCATCTTTAAATTCTTTGATATAACGATCGGCCGATGCAATCATCAAATGCACATCTAACGGTTTGGTAGCGACTTTTCTCACTGCCTGTATGATAGGGAATCCGAAAGAGATGTTCGGCACATAAATACCATCCATGATATCCAAATGGACCCATTCGGCATCGCTATGGTTCACCATTTCTATTTCTTGATTCAGGTTTCCGAAATCACCATTAAGAATAGATACTGCTATTTTATTCATATGCCGGAAGTTAAATTATCAAAGTTTGTTCCTACTATCGTGTCAACAGCAAAATGTCGATTCCTTGTGGGCGCCTGAATGGGGGTTACGGCTTTTGCAGAAAAGTGGGTTTTCATCAGGATGAAACTTTATTTTTATCAGTATGAACTTTTATTTTCATCAACTGAAATTGAATTTTCTCCCTGATATAATTTCAATTACTCCTGACATAATTTTATTTTCATCAGGAACGAATTTTATCCGCATCAGTATATAAACATAGTTACATACTTGTCGAAATTTATTTATATACTGATAGAGATTTACCCGTATGCGCAATAACATAATGTTGCATGATACTACTTCCATTTCCGGCTTTGCAATTTTAATCGAGTGAACAACAAAAATACAAACATCAGCCCGAAAAAATATACCAAATCACGAAAGTCGACCACGCCACGGCTGATAGAAGCGTAATGTTGTTTGATACCAAGATAACCGATAAAATCCTGAATGCCGGCCGATGAAATTAATGTTGCCAAAGCGTCAAATCCTTCGTAAAAAATAAACGCCATTAATGCGGCTATAATGAACGCTACTACCTGATTATCCGTAAGTGCTGAAGTGAAGGTGCCTATTGCTGCATACACAGCGCCAAGCAGTAACAGACCTATCATCGCACCGTACGTAGCTCCAGTATCAAGATTCCCGGGAGGATTCCCCAAACGCCATACTGAAATAATATAAACCACGCAAGGCAATAATGAAATGAATACTAAAACCACGGCTGCCAAAAATTTAGCCATGACTAATTGCATTTCGCTGATGGGTTTGGTCAACAGCAATTCAATAGTTCCTGATTTGATCTCTTCGGAAAACGACCGCATGGTAATAGCCGGCACTAAAAACAAAAATACCCAAGGCGCAATATAAAACAAACTGTCTAATGTAGCGTAACCACTATCGGGGATATTTAACACGCCGGGGAATAACCACAGACATGATCCTGTGACAGCTAAAAATACCACAATCACCAAGTATCCCGTCAATGACGAGAAAAAACCCTGTATTTCTTTTTTTAACAGAAAACGCATATTTAAAATATCATGCCCGTCACTGATTCCTTATGGTGGTCATATCCCATTTCACCAGGCATCAACAACAAATGACAAATATATGAATAATCGAAAAATAATAGTTAGATTCTTTTACCATTTATGTGCATCTGCTTCCAACCATCTGCCTTGCACACGTAGTACCTGCTCAATCACATCACGCACACACCCTTTTGCAGCAGCTTTTGGCGAAATATAATCTGCAATGGTCTTGATTTCTATTGCTGCATCGATAGGACATGCTGCTACGCCAGCATGTTGCATGACTTCGATGTCAGGAATATCATCACCCATGTATAATATTTGATGCAACTCCAGTTGATGTTGTAATGCAAAATCCTTTAAATCATGAATTTTATCAGAAGATTTCAGGTATATATCCTTCACACCCAAAGCGCCGAAACGAATGCGGATCGATTCGGTATTACCTCCGGTAATGATCGCCACAGGGTAGTCTTTTTTACACGCATATTGCACCGCATACCCATCTTTCACATTCATCGTGCGCATTAATTCACCGGAAGGATGAAGCATCAACATGTCGGAAAACACGCCATCCACATCAAAAGCAAAAGCTTTGATATGATTCAATTTCTCTTTAAAAGTCATGGATCATACAGATCAGTAATTGACAATTGAAAATTGGCGTAAAGCGCATAAAGTCAATATCAGAAAGTAGCATCAGGATTGTTTCTGGTTCTTTTTTGAAAAGAAACGTTGCCACAAATTTTGAGGTTGTTCTTGATCTGAATAATAGCTATAATAACTATTATAACTACCATAATTGTATCCATACCCATAATTGTAGCTATACCGATATTTGCCCAAACCGTATGTAGATCCCGGGCTGACATCATTAACCACAATACTCAAAGATTTTGTTTCGGCACGTTGCTGCAAATCGTTGACTAACAAAATTGAATCTTTAGAAGAAAAGTTCTGCCGAAGTACAAAAATATTTACATCAGCAAAACGCGCCAACAATAAACTATCTACAACAACCGCTACAGGAGGTGTATCAATCACAATACAATCAAAATCGGCACTCGCCTTTTCCAATAACTGCTGCATTGCCGGAGTCTCAATAAGCTCAGCAGGGTTAGGAGGTATAGGGCCAGCAGGCGCAATATATAAGTTATTCAGATTGGTCGAATGAATAATAGATTCATAAGACGAATCACCCGCTAAATAGGTACTGATACCTTCACTGTTATCAATATTAAAAATTTTACTGATCCTCGGTTTGCGCAGATCTAAACCAATTAATAGCACTTTTTTACCTGAATGGGCGATAATAGTGGCCAAATTTATAGATATAAATGTCTTGCCCTCGCCACTCACCGTCGAAGTAACGTTGATAATTTTTTGGTTTTTGTCTCGTAAAATATAGTGTAAATTAGTACGTAAAGCCCGGAACGTTTCAGCCAATGGAGAAGCTGGACTATCAGCCACAGGAATTTCAGAATCCTTATTATTGTGACCAATCATACCTATGATAGGCACAGTAGTAGAACTTTTAATCTCTTGCAGATCAGATATTTTTTGATTGAAAAAATCCAAAATAAAAATAAGGGCCAAAGGAATAAGCAATCCTAAGACAATCGCCATAAGAGTATTTCTGGATGTTTTAGGCGCTATTTTAACTGCATTTTGAATCATCGCATAATCAAGTACTTTGTTATCGGCCACATTAGAAGCTTTTGATATAGCCGCATCTGCACGCTTTTTCAGAAGAAAATTATACGTTTCGTTGTTGATGTTATATTCACGCTGAATGTTCAATAACCGACGTTCGGTTATTGGCAGTTTCAATAATTCTTGCTCCACTTGCTGGATTCTCCCATTCACATCTTTCAAAGCGACATTGGCTGAAGCAACTAACTGCTTCGTATTTTCACGTAATGATGCTAATATGGCATTGATCTGTACAGTCAGATTTCTGATAATAGGGTTTTTTTCAGGATTACTGTTACTGGACAATAAGATTTTTTCGGCACTCAATTTCGTTAAGTCATTGACCAAGGAATTCAACAATGGATCGGCAACACCAATGACCGAAGGTGCAACTATCTGATTCAGCGTGCTTTCATTTTCGATATATTTTTGAAGATATTCATAATAATTCAGTTGGGTAGTAATGGCTAACTTTTCAGATTGCAGCTGTGTTAAACGTTCAAAAACGGCATTTCCTTCCTGGCTGAAATTGAATAACTTATTATTCATACGAAAGTTTTGCAACAAATCTTCTGTACGCGCCAGAGAATCAGTAACAAAACCTAATTGCTCATCAATGAATATGATTGCATTAATGGATGTTTGGTTTTTTTCGTCCAACCCATTTTGAATGTATACATCCATCAGTGTATTGATATAATCAACCTCCTTACGGGAGTTTTCTCCCGAAAGAGACAGCATAAGCACTGTTCCTCTTTTATCATTAGTTGCCACTGACACCTTGCCTCTGTGACGGTTAACCAGTGAATTGAAACCATTAACGACAAAAAAGTATTTTGAATTGAGAAGTTCCTCGATTTTTACACCTTTGCTTAAGTTGATAGTGAAAGAAAAAAGAGGATGCGTAAATTTTTCACCAAGCTGGACGATGTAATTTTTTGTTTCTCCCGCTATCGTGATTTGACATTGGTTATCTGGCAAAAAGGCGATATCCACACGTCTTCCATATGCCACAATACTATCGGGTACAACTATGAACGGAGAATTGGGATATATTTCGGATTCACGTATCCGTCCGACAATAAAATAACTAATCCCAAAATCCAACTTATTCAATGCTTTTGCAGCCATTGAATAAGATTTGAGGATAGCAATCTCATTCTCGATATTTTTTCTTGGGCTATACCTGTCCAGCACGCTTACCAATAATTCTGCAGTCGATTTTTTTTCTTCATTTACAATCAAAGAAGCTGTCACGCTGTACTGAGGATCAGTATAACGATTAACAAGCCATGCGATAGTATAGGCAATCAATACTGACAATACAAACCAATACCAACGACTAAGTATCTTACCCAGCATTTTTTTTATATCAAACCCTTCCTCCTGTCGTGGTTTATATTGTTCTTGGTATTCGGTCATAAGTAACGAAACTATTTAGTAAGTGAAAGAATGGCTATGACTAGTGCAAGGGATGATGAAATAGCAGATAAATAAGTAATCACATCAGTTACATTCACTCTGAAAATGGTTCTTGGCAAAGGTTGAACATAGACTATATCATTTGGCTGCAAATAAAAGATGGAAGAAGATAATGCATCCCTTTTGGTTAAATCAATACTATAGGGTATAGTGCCCTTCTCTGTGGTACGATAAATCATCACTTCTTTACGATTGCCATAATAATTCATATCACCAGCCAACGCCAATACTTGAAGTATGTTGGCCTGATCCCGATAAACTGTATATTCACCAGGCGATTTTACTTCACCTACGATAGATATTCTAAAACTTAACAACCGGACAATAATTTGATTATCATACACAGTTTCTGAAACTTTTGCGTGAACCAGCCGTTCAATTTCTGGTATGGTGTGTCCAGACACATGAATTTTTCCTATCTCGGGAAATTCCACATTGCCCTCTAAGTCTACAACATAACTTGACAAGTACAAATAAGGACCTGACGCATTGGCCGCTTGTGTCTGATTGTTAATGGGATTGAATAATGCAGCATATTTTTCATTAACAGTTAGCACCCTGATACTAAGCATATCATCAGATTGTACTCTATATTCTTCCAACGACTTTTGGTACAGTGTATCTTGTTTTGAGACACCGTCTGGAGCTTGTAAATAACGATGCCTGCCACACGAACAAATCAACGTAGCAATGAACAAAAGCAAAAGAAAATGATTCCTTATGTACATCTTCACATTTTAAATGAAATGTCAAAGATAATGTATTTTTAAATTATGCCGATGCTTATCGAAAGACATTAAAAAATATGAAAAGCGTACCAACAGATGTCAAAAAACTGTTGTAACTTTACGCATCGTTTTACTTGTACCCATAGTAATAAAAATATTCATGGATTTTGTTCAAAATATTATTCAGAACGCAAAAAAACACCAAAAACATATTGTGCTTCCTGAAGGTTTGGAAGAACGCACCCTCAAAGCGGCTGATTATGTGCTTGGCAATGGCATAGCCAACATTTCAATTATTGGCAATCCCATACAAGTAGCCGAAAAAGCTGTATCTTTAGACTTGCACAATTTAGATAAAGCTAACATTGTTGATCCGAAAAACCATCCGAAGAAAAACCAATACATCGATTTAATGATGAAATTGCGTCAGTCCAAAGGATTGACGCAATCAGATGCTGCAACATTGATAGAAGATCCTTTATATTTGGGCACCTTGATGATTAAAGCAGGCGATGCTGACGGAGAGGTTGCCGGTGCACAAAACGCGACAGGTGATGTGCTCCGTCCGGCTTTTCAATATGTGAAGACGTTGCCGGGTATTAATGTAGTATCTGGAGCCATTTTTATGTTACTTAAAGATAAGGAGTTTGGATATAATGGTATTCTTTTATTTGCAGACTGTGCCGTACATCCTGACCCGACAGAGCGTGAATTGGCTGAAATTGCCGTTTCAACAGCCAAAACGGCACGAGCTATTGGTGGATTCGAACCCAAAGTGGCTATGTTGAGTTTCTCTACCAAAGGTAGTGCAAAGCATGAAATGGTAGATAAAGTGGTACAGGCTACGCGAATAGCTAAAGAAATGGAACCTGATTTAGCTATTGACGGAGAATTACAGGTGGATGCTGCCCTTATTCCTGAAATAGGAAAAAGCAAAGCGCCTGGAAGTGCCATCGCCGGACAAGCCAATGTGCTGGTATTTCCGACATTGGAATCAGGGAACATTGGGTATAAGTTGGTGCAACGTTTGGCTCACGCGGAAACTGTCGGTCCGGTGATGCAGGGAATGGCCGCCCCAATTAATGATCTCTCCCGCGGATGTTCTGTTGAAGATGTCATTAGTCTAATCGCTATTACTGTAAATCAGGCTGCCCACCTCTATTAACATTTTCTCTAATTCAAGCTTCCATTTACAATTTTTAAATAGACTCTGAAATTCAAAACTTATAAATCCGAAACCTTACATAAAAATGTCGGAATCATTAGAAAAATTCGCACTCAACAAAAAAATCAACAAAAAAGGGCTGATACATAAAGTAGGCATTGTTGGTTGTGGAGAAGTGGGACAAGAAGTTGCCCGTATTATCAGTCAGGCAGGAATTGACGTTGTATTTATTGAAGTCAGCAATACGCGTATCGAAGAAGTAAACGCATCCATCAATGCACAACTAGATGAGATTATTAATCGCTGGGGATTGACGCAAGGCGATAAAAGGGTCATCTTATCACGTATCAAAGGCACCACCGATTATAACCTGATCAGGGATTGCGACCTGATCATCGAGACCATTAGTTCGGATGATCCTTTGCATGGGCGTATTGAGTTATTCCGGCACATCGAAAATTATGTAGACGCCGATACGGTCATTACCAGCAGCGTATCTACATTGATGATAACGGATATCGCTGCAGAAATGCAACATCCGGAAAGGGCTGTTGCTTTGAATTTTTTCGCGTCACCTTCATCGGTCAGGATTGTAGAAGTCGTACGCGGGTTACAAACCAATCAACAATCATATGAGTTGGTCTGCCGTTTTGCAAAAATGATAGGTAAAACGCCTATTACCATAAACGAATCACCTGGAAGCATTAGCACCCGCTTGATTGTTACACTTATCAACGAAGCGTGCAACGCGTTAGTGGAGGGTGTCGCCAATATTGACAATGTGGATACCATCATGAAACTTGGATTTGGCATGCAACATGGTCCTTTTGAGCTGGCAGACATGATAGGATTAGATAAAGTTTTGCGATATATGAATCACCTTTTCGACGAATTTGGATTGTATAAATTCAAAGCATCACCGCTTATCAAACGCTTGGTTAGAGCTGGCGACTGGGGCATACGTACAGGCAAGGGCTTTTATGTATATGACCAAAATGGACATAAAACAGCAGCTAATGTGTTATCGACACAAATTGTCAACCAGCAACAAAAATAATCTTACAGACATTTTACCACTGAGAAAATACGTGTCCAACCAAGTTTGGATACGGAAACATATTTTATAAAATCATTTTTACATGAAAATTATTGTCCTTAATTGCGGAAGTTCATCCATTAAATATCAGCTTTTTGATATGGATGGCCATGTAATCCTGGCCAAAGGTGTTGTTGAAAAAATAGGCCTTAATGGTTCTTTCATCAAGCACGAAGTCAAAGGGACCAAAACCACTTTCGAAGGCGAAATTATCGATCATCAGGCTGGAATTGAATACCTTTTGGGTATACTTATCAGCAAAGATTATGGTTGTATCAAAAGTTTCGACGAAATAGACGCCGTTGGCCACAGGGTAGTTCATGGTGGTGAAAAATTCAACTCAAGCGTATTAATTACCGATGAAGTTATTGCCATGCTTGAGGAGTGTATCCAACTGGCTCCTTTACATAATCCACCAAACTTGAGTGGTATATATGCTATGATGAGTCTTTTACCGAATGTTCCACAAATAGGAGCGTTCGATACAGCCTTTCATCAAAGCATGCCTGATTACGCATATATGTATGCCATTCCTTATTCGTTATATACCAAATATGCCATCAGGCGGTATGGGTTCCATGGGACAAGTCATCGTTATGTATCAAAACGTGCACAGGAAATACTAGCAGAAAAAAATGTACGTAAAATCATTACTTGCCATTTAGGAAACGGAGCTTCAGTGGCTGCTATTGTCGACGGAAAATCGGTAGATACATCCATGGGGCTCACCCCCGTTGAAGGTCTGGTAATGGGGACACGTTGCGGAGACCTTGATCCTGGCATCTTAACTTACATCATGCAATGTGAAGACATTAACCGATCCGCAGTCAACACACTCATCAATAAACATAGCGGCGTATTGGGAATTAGCGGTGTGTCTTCGGATATGCGTGAGTTGGAAGCAGCTGCTGCAAAAGGTAACGAACGCGCTCAATTAGCATTGAAAATATTTCATTACCGGGTGCGCAAATATATCGGCGCTTATGCTGCTGCAATGGGAGGTGTTGATGTGATAGTGTTTACCGGAGGCATCGGAGAAAATGCCGATACATCGAGATACGAAATAGCAAAAGATTTGGAATTTATCGGCCTTGAGTTTGACCAAGCCAGAAATGCAGGCATACGCGGGGAAGAAAAAATCATCAGCAAAGACGGATCACGTGTAACGGCGATGATCATTCCTACCAATGAAGAATTGGTTATTGCTCAGGATACCGAAGAAATTGTCGCTAAATTAAAGAAATAGCTTAAAATATATATTCTTTTTGAACCCGACCCAACAACAAGAAATCCTGTCTAAAGCCATGCAGTGTTGTAGTCGCAAGGAATACAACAGCAGGGCAATGCTTGAAAAAATTATTTCGTGGGGATGTGTCCAGGAAGATGCGCAATCAATAGTAAACGCCCTTATTGAACAAAAATTTATTGATGATCGTCGCTATACAGAAGCCTACGTAAAGGATAAATTACATTTCAACAAATGGGGACGGATCAAGATGGCTTATATGTTGCGTATGCAAGGCATTGACGAAACTATCATACGCACTGCCTTAAACGATCTTGAGGAAAACGAATACAAACAAATACTCGGCGATGAATTAGCTAAAAAATACAAAACCATCCGTTCAGATAACATTACGGAAACAAAAGGCAAATTATTCCGTTTTGCGGCAAGCCGTGGCTTTGAAACTGATGTTATCTATCAGGTAGTGGAACAGATTTATCGCTTTTCAACAAGGTAACGGCACAATTTTAATGTAAATGTTAAAAAAATTAATATTCACATTAACAATTTTAATGTACACATTAACTCATTTAATATATACATTAAAAACATTATTGTTCACATTAAAACAATGTTGTTTGTCGAACTGATTACATCCTTTCAGGCGCTTCGATTCCCAATAAATCCAGCGCTAAACGAATTACTTGAGCCGTATATTTCGACAATAAAATACGAAAATGACGGACGGCAGGGTTTTCTTCCCTTAAAATAGAATAATCATGGTAAAATTGATTGTATTCTTTGGCCAATTCGTACGCATAATTAGCGACCAACGCAGGACTGAATGTCTCTGCCGCATCATTGATTGTTTTAGGGAAGTTGTATACGGCATGAATTAAAGATACTTCTTTAGCATTTAACACAATATTGGTGTCAATTTCCAAATGATCATCCAAATTGTTTTCTGCAGCTTTGCGAAGCACTGATTGAATCCGTGCATGCGTATACTGTATGAATGGTCCTGTGTTACCATTGAAATCAATAGATTCCTTTGGATCGAACAACATATTTTTCTTCGGATCGACTTTTAGGATAAAATATTTAAGCGCGCCCAATCCTATGATTTGTACTATCTTATCTGCTTCTTCAGGGGACAATCCATCCAACTTTCCAAGTTCTTGCGACATTTCCCGCGAAGTATCTATCATTTCGGCCATCAAGTCATCGGCATCCACGACAGTTCCTTCACGCGACTTCATTTTACCTTCGGGTAGTTCTACCATCCCGTACGACATATGTTTCAGACTTTTAGCCCACGGATAGCCCAATTTATCCAAAATAAGCGACAATACCTGAAAATGGTAATTTTGTTCGTTACCCACCACATATACCAACTCATCAATACCATATTCCTCAAAACGTTGACATGCCGTACCAATATCCTGGGTGATATATACAGAAGTCCCGTCCGAACGCAATAGTAGTTTTTCATCCAACCCGTCTGACGTAAGATCAATCCACACCGAACCGTCTTCTTTTTGATAGAAAACACCTCGTTTAAGACCATCCATCACAATTTCTTTCCCCAACAAATAAGTCTGCGATTCATAATACATCCGGTCAAAATCGACACCCAATTGCTGATATGTAGCATCGAAACCAGCATATACCCAACCATTCATCATTTCCCAGAGAGCAATCGTTCCAGGATCTTTGGACTCCCAACGACGAAGCATCTCTTGGGCTTCCTGAATCAAAGGAGCTTTACGCGTAGCTTCTTCTTTGTCCATTCCCTGTTTGACTAATTGATCAATTTCTTTTTTGTATTCAACATCAAATTTCACATAATAATCTCCCACCAAATGATCGCCTTTTTTACCGGAGCTCTCGGGCGTTTCACCATTACCCCATCTTTTCCAAGCCAACATGGACTTACAGATATGGATACCGCGGTCATTTACCAAGTTTGCTTTAATGATGCAATGACCATTCGCTGTTAATATTTTGGATAGTGAATAACCTAAAAGATTGTTGCGGATATGCCCTAAATGAAGCGGTTTATTAGTGTTCGGTGAAGAATATTCTATCATCTTCATCGCCGATGCATCCGAAATTTTCACATAGCCATATTGGTGGTCAAACGAAGTTTCGGACATGAATTTAAGCCAAAAAATATCGGCAATCACCAAATTTAAAAAGCCTTTGATGACGTTGTAAGCTTTCACTTCCGAACAATTTGTCTGCAAATAATCGCCAATGGTCGTCGCTGTTGCTTCAGGCGATTGTTTGGATATTTTCAATAAGGGAAACACTACGATGGTAAAGTCTCCTACAAATTCTTTACGTGTTTCCTGTACTTGCAGAACATTAGCGTCAAGTTTTGTCCCATATAATGCTACAACAGCTTCTTCAGCACGTTGTGTTAATATTTGTTCGAGATTCATATTGTTTTAAAGATTTTAACCATGCAAACCTACATGATTTTTCAGAAATAAGAAAAGGAATGTTTGTGATAACACCACAAACGAAATAATGAAATGGTCATTAACAAAATACGACAAATTATTATATTATCATCAGAATGGATAGCCTATCCCAATGCTAAAACAAAAATCGTCAATACGTTTTCCGCTACTGGGTCTTGAATTAAGCGTCCACCGCCCTTTGCCTGCAGGATCAAACAATTTCATCCCAGTATCTAACCGAAGGATAAAATAATTAAAGTCAAATCGCAATCCTACCCCACCACTCAAAGCTATCTCACGATAAAAGCGTTTAAAATTAAATTCAGCGCCTTTACGATCTTCGTCTTTGTGGGTATCCCACACATTACCGGCGTCCATAAAAAGAGCCCCTTCCATTAACCACACTAACTTGAAACGGTACTCTATATTGGCTTCAAGCTTGATATCACCTGTATTATTCGGATAAGTTGTCATTGACAAACTATCTTGATACGATCCAGGCCCTAAACTCCGCAAACGCCAGCCCCTGATACTATTAGCTCCTCCAACGTAGTATTTTTTTTCAAACGGCATCGAGGCCACGGTTTTTTCACCTTCGTTGTTGACGGTGGCCGAATTACCATAAGGCCACCCTATCCCGGCAAACACACGGGTAACTAATTTATTATTACCGTTGATGGTATAATAATAGCGAACATCAATATCTCCTTTCACAAATTGCGAAAAAGCGTTGTCCATAATTTTATATGGTCCACTTGTATTACCCGATTTATCGGCCAATTTAAAAAATGCATCAAGCAAAAGGCCTGCCGTTTCAGCATTGAACCTGATAAAAAAGAAATTCTCCTTTTTAATCTGCTGCATGTCCTTGATAAAACTATAGCTACTTGAAACCACCATGTGGGATTGGTAGCTATTCGCCATATAAGGGTATTCAGCCAGATAATTAACAAAATCGTCACTCATATCCCAAATCTTCACAAAATTGATGTCAAGAGGCCTGACAATATGGGTGATTGCTTCGGATCCCCGCCAGTTATAAGCAAACGAAGTACTGAACACTGTTCTTATATAGTCCGGACGTCGCTGATAATTATACAAAACGGAGAAAACAGTTTTAGGGTTGTATTTTTGGATGAAACGAGTAGAACGTAGCGGAAGTAAAAATTTCGGGACGTTAAGGGTTGCTTCAGCCTCATATTCCATGGTCGTTTTGAAATGCAAGGCTGTCTCAGTAGACACCGCTTCAAGCATCCCACGTAGTTTCAGATCAAAAATTTCTGCATGGCCAAAAAGACTTTTGTTTTGGTACTGAAAGCTAATGGCTCCCCCCAGGTTACCATCGGAATTAGTCCCTTCCAACTCTACTTTATAACTTTGGAGGGTGAACGGTAACAAGCTGATTTTACAATCCAGATCCCGCATCAGCAAACCTTCCTGCCCCGGTTGTCTTGTAAAATCAATACTTACTTGCCTGAAATTGCGTAAACCTATCAAATGTTGATATGTCTGACGTTCATTGGATATGCGATACAACGAATCAGGCGAAATATATAAGGAATTTGCTATAGTAGATGCTTTGACAGGAAATCTTTCAGGCATGATAAAATTTACTTCCCCTTGAGTCAATGTATCGGAAGGCTCTTTAGGCCTGTTGGATGTATTCATCATATTTTCGACGCTTAAAGTAGCGTTTACCGTGAGTGAGCGAATGGTATATAATGGATAAGGCACTTCTTTCACCTGGTTGTCGCTTGTACGTTCCGTGTAAGGCTTGACGACAATTTCGATATTGACTTTCTTATTCAGATTGGTCGAATCAATCCTGCAATCGATAAATCCTTCTGTAAAGCTGTAATATCCACGATTTTTCAGATTGGTTTCGATCCGTTTGCGTTCCTTTTTCAGTATGTCATGATCTAAGAGCATCCCCCGCTTGATAAGTGAACTTAATGTATCAGCCAAAATCAGCTGTTCGATTGCCGTATCAGGAATAGAGTAGGTAGCTCTGTTCACCGTGTAGGGCCAACCAGTCTTGACTCTGTAGATAACATCCGCCTTTTTCTTTTTCAGGATCACGGTATCAGTCACATTGGAATAGTAGTATCCTTTACTTTCGAGATAAGACTCCAACTGTTCCACCGATTTGTCGGTCATGCCTTGTTGCCATATCACCGGTTCTTCACCATTTTTCCGCAACCATTCGTTCCATTTATTGTTTTTATCAAGTTTCGAACGATTATACAACCATAGGTGAAACCTCATTCCTATAATTTTTTTGTTTGGTTTCTGCCGGATGTATGGCTTTAGCTGCTCTTTCTTGATATTTTTAGCGCCGGTTACTTTTATCTCGTTTGATCGCAACAAATATTCATCCTGAGGCACATACTTTGTTGGGCTGCAAGAAACAAAACAAAGGATAAAAGGCAAAAGATAAAAATACGACAACGTACCACCTCCTGCCCGCTTCCATTGGCACGCGTTTATACGACACACTGACAATGTGTATTTGATTGCACAAAATATCCTCACATGCAATTTTATTACCTTTTATTTTTTACCCCTTATTCCCATTCAATAGTTGCGGGCGGTTTGGAGCTGATATCATACACAACTCTATTAACGCCACGTACTTTATTGATGATTTCGTTGGAAACTTTGGCCATGAATTCATAAGGAAGATGCGCCCAATCAGCAGTCATAGCATCGGTAGAAGTAACGGCACGTAAGACAATAGCGTTCTCGTAGGTACGCTCATCGCCCATTACTCCTACAGAACGAACGGGTAGCAAAATGGCAGCGGCCTGCCAAACTTTGTCATATAAATCCCATTCACGAAGGGTTTGTATATAAATATCGTCTGCATCCTGTAACACCCGAACTTTTTCGGGTGTGATATCTCCAAGAATACGAATGCCAAGACCCGGACCTGGAAATGGATGACGGTTTATCAAATGCGGCATCATTCCCAACTCACGTCCTACACGGCGTACTTCATCCTTAAATAACAGGCGCAACGGCTCCACTAATTTTAAGTTCATTTTTTCAGGAAGACCA
This sequence comes from Bacteroidales bacterium, assembly GCA_031551935.1. Taxonomy (GTDB): domain Bacteria; phylum Bacteroidota; class Bacteroidia; order Bacteroidales; family UBA4181; genus JAIRLS01. The sequence goes on along the minus strand of JAVBMZ010000018.1, from coordinate 2,524 downwards.
CCCACATTATGGTGCGATTTAATCACTGTCCCAGTAATGGACAATGACTCAATGATGTCAGGATAGATGGTGCCCTGACCTAACCATTTGACATTATCCAATTTATGCGCCTCTTCTTCGAAGACATCAATAAATCCTTTACCAATAATTTTACGTTTTGTCTCAGGGTCAGATACGCCAGCCAAACGACTGTAAAACTTTTCCTTAGCATCGATACCAAGTACATTCAACCCAAGATGCTCATAATCGCGTAAAACATTTTCGAATTCGTTTTTCCGTAACAAACCGTGATCCACAAAGATACATGTCAGGTTTTTGCCGATAGCTTTATTCAATAGAACAGCCGTTACCGACGAATCAACGCCTCCCGAAAGGGCTAAAATCACTTTGTCTTCACCCAATTGTTGTTTCAGCATCGCCACAGTATCTTCGATGAAAGAAGCAGGAGTCCAATCTTTTTTCATACCACAGATATTGAGAAAATTATCCAACAACAATATACCTTCTTCGGTATGAAATACTTCAGGATGGAATTGAACACCCCAAGTCGGTTCACTCTTTATCTTATAAGCTGCAATAGGAACATCGGCTGTTGTGGCAATCACCTGAAAATCTGCAGGAATAGAAGTAATTGTATCGCCGTGTGACATCCATACTTGCGATGTGCTTTTGGTATCTTTGAACAACTGGTCGTTTCTATCCAACGGTGTGAGCACTGCTCGCCCATATTCCCGGGAATCGCCTTTTTCGACTTTTCCACCCGACAAATATGCTAAATATTGAGCGCCATAACAAATACCCAATATAGGATACTTACCTCTGATAGCCGACATATTGGGTTTAAATGCTTCTTTATCCGTCACGGAAAAGGGGCTTCCGGAAAGGATAATACCTTTCACTGCCGGATCTCCCTCCGGAAATTTGTTGTAAGGAACTATTTCGCAATAAACCTTCAATTCCCGTAACCTACGGCCAATCAATTGTGTGGTTTGAGAACCGAAATCAAGGATAATAATTTTTTCGTGCATAACGAGATTCAAGATAAGTTTGGCATTAAAAAACGCAGACAAAATTAAGCGAAATAATTGTTATCTCCATTTGTGTGAACGATTTTTGTGGGTTTCCTATTTTAAGCAGTTTAACTGTCATAAGATCTACATTGTGTCTACGTCAGCTGTGTCTCTATAGGTCGAAAGTTTGCTGTTGTGAAAGATTTTTTTTACATTTGTAATGTTAATCCAGTATTTACCGCAATACATATCCATGAACATTACCGTTGAAGAAGTCATCAATGCATTGAAGCATGTCAATCATCCGGCAGCAAGTAAAAGCATTGTCGAACTTGGTATGGTGAGCAATGTACGTATCGATGGACTGAAGGTCTCTTTTACGCTCAGTTTTGCAAAAGCGAAGGACCCTATGAAAAATTCCATCGTTGCTGCCTGTGAAAAAGCATTACGATTTTATGTCCATCCGGATGTAGAACCAGATATAGACATACAAACTCCACCACAACCGTCCGCCGCACAAAATACAGTCACACTTCAGGCAAAAAATATTATTGCCATTGCATCGGGAAAAGGTGGAGTGGGTAAATCGACCATTGCGGTAAATCTTGCCGTAGCTTTAGCTGAGATGCACTTTAAAGTCGGTTTGTTGGATGCTGATATTTATGGGCCATCCCTGCTTAAAATGTTGGGAGTCGAAAACGTATCGCCCGAAGTTACAGGAACTGAAGGTCACGAACGTATTATTCCCGTTGAACACTACGGTGTAAGTATGTTGTCGGTTGGTTTTTTTGTTCGCCCAGAAGATGCAGTCATTTGGCGAGGTCCAATGGCAACAAGCGCTTTAAAACAATTACTTTATCAAGGAGAATGGGGTGAGCTGGATTATCTACTGATTGACTTACCTCCAGGCACAGGCGATATACATTTAACTATTGTACAAGAACTTCCGGTAACAGGCGCTGTAATCGTCAGCACTCCGCAACAGGTAGCATTGGCCGATGTTATCAAAGGAATTAACATGTTTCGTAACGACAAGGTGAATATTCCCATTCTAGGATTGGTTGAAAATATGGCGTGGTTTACACCTGAGGAGCTCCCCGACAATCGGTATTACATATTTGGTAATGGTGGTTGTAAAAAATTGGCGGAACAGGAACATATCAAATTGTTGGGACAGATTCCCATTGTACAAAGCGTTTGTGAGGGAGGCGATAATGGACAACCGGTGGTTACCGATGAAGATTCGATGATAGGTAAAGCTTTCAGGGAATTGGCACAAAATCTGGTAGATGCAATTGATGAAAGGAATGCCCAAAAACCACCAAGTCAACGTGTACCCCTACATTCTTAACACAAAATAAAACCATTAACCGATGAAATATTTGATATTATCACTCAGTATGATTGCCATGGCTGCATGTACGTCAACACCTAAGCCCAGCATCACCCAGGAGGACTGGGGAGCCATTGATTCTGTCCCCGTATATTTATATACGTTGACTAATTCTAATGGT
>JAVBMZ010000134.1:0-13007 GCA_031551935.1 Bacteroidales bacterium | reverse complement strand
GACTAGAAGCCCCTTGCCATGATTGGTCTCCATGTGATCGAGCAGTAACATGCCTGCCAACAGGTATAAAAACGAATTGGTAACCAACATGACGTAATGCAGTACATGGCCTTGTGAGGTATCTTTACCCCGGAAAACCTGTACCAATGGCATCAATAGAAAAATAATATAGAAAATGCTTGCATAGGACAATAACGCAGCATCGACATTAGCGGTATTATTCTTAGTATGATCAAAGATATGTTGTAAATAGTATAACCAGAAAATAAGTTGGGTACCGGAAAAGCTGATAACCAATAGTTCTTTCCATTGTTTGCGCAATGATAATGCCAGCATCCCGATGTTTAAGATGGCAATATAAGTGAATAATACATGATAGTTGCCATCGCCCCGACTAACCATAAAAGGGGTGAGCATTCCGCCAATAAGTGACAGAATGGCTAATTCGCGCCGGTTATAGAGGATAGATAGCCATACTGAAAACGCTGTAATCACTACCATCATCAAAAAAGAGGCGGTTTGTCCAAAAAGCGCATATTCGCGGAAAGCGATGGCCACTGTAAAATAAAATACCGCCATGGCACCGCCTGTGAGCACCGAACTGAAAGCGCGATAGGTATTACGGAAACGGTATGCCAATGCCAATAAGATGCCACCGCTTAAGAATCCAATTACTACACGTCCTATTTCATTGATCCAATCATTGTCAATAGCGTATTTGACAAACAATCCGATACCTATCACCAGCACTCCGATACCGATTTTGTTGATCAGATTTTCTCCGATAAACCTTTCGAAATTAAATCCCGGTTGTTTCACTGGTGTCGGAATAACGGGAGATATTATTGGTTGTTCAACCGATTCCTCATGAGTAGGTTCTGTTTCCGGCTGTGTAACTACGTGTTCCTCCATGGTAACATCATTAAAATCTGTCATTTCGGATAGTTCCGGTACAAATGTGTCTTGTACTACAGGTATGATTTCCGGTTCTGTAACGTCCACAGGCTTTTCCTGGACAAATGCTTCAGGAATATATGCCTGTTGGGCAACCGTAGCTTCAGGCGCTGTAGTTTCATCAGTTTCTGCTTTTACAGGCTGTTCCCTGTTTTTTAATTCCTGGTACAATTGTAGCACCCGTTGGTTAAGAATGTTGATCTGGGTTTTCAAACCGCTCACCATCACGATCAGGATGACTGGAATAACAAGAACGCCAAGTGTTAATAAAATTAGGATACCGGCCATACACGAAATTGTTAATTGGAGATTAAGTTTTTCAAATAATAGGTAAATCTAACAGAAAAATACCAAAAACGACACATTGTTGGTACAGTAGTAGTTATTATGTTTCTTGGTTTATCATCGATGCGTCGCCATTACCGCATACAATTTACTTTACCACCGCAGTTCCGATGATAATTGATACATTCGCAACATTTTCCGTAACGAGCGCAATCGTGATGCGGACATGGACAATTTTCTTGGTTGCACTTTTTGTTGCTTCGATCGCAATTTGTTAATTTGTCTGTATTACAGTATTTTATATCCACGTCTCTTCTTTTTGATACAAAATTTCATCATTTGCGAACCTTACCCGCATCATGAATACGCTACGTATGATTACAAGTTGTCTCGTTCGATATCTTTAAAGTATTTGTAAGTACCGACTTTCAGTTCGTCCGTGGCAGCTTCGTCACATACGATGATACCTTTGGAATGCAATTGCAAGGCCGAAATAGTCCAAATATGATTCACGCCTCCTTCTATAGCATGATACAATGCCCGCGCTTTGTTGTGTCCGTTCACAATAATCAATACTTCTTCTGCATCCAACACTGTTCCCACGCCCACAGTCAAGGCTGTTCTGGGAACTTGATTCATGTCGTTGTCAAAGAAACGCGAATTGGCAATCATGGTATCGGTCGTGAGCGTTTTGACTCGTGTACGCGAAGATAACGAGGAGCCCGGTTCATTAAATGCAATATGTCCGTCAGGCCCGATACCACCCATGAAAAGATGAATTTTTCCGTAGGACTTTATTTTTTCTTCGTAATGCTGGCATTCGGCAACCAAATCCGGTGCATTACCATTAAGGATATGAATCTTGTCGTGCGAAATATCTATGTGGTTGAATAAATGTCTCCACATAAATGAATGGTAGCTTTCCGGATGATCCTGTGGTATGCCAACATATTCGTCCATGTTGAAAGTGACCACATGTTTGAACGATACTTTTTGTTCGCGGTATAACCGAACAAGTTCCTGGTAAGTACCAATTGGTGAAGATCCTGTAGGCAATCCTAAGATAAAGGGCTTGCTTTCTGAAGGTTGAAACAGATTAATTTTGGAAACAATGTAGTTTGCTGTCCATTGTGATACCTTTTTGTAATCGGGTTGAATAATCAGGCGCATAAAGCAAAATTATGAGTAAGTGAGTATATAATCAATAATGACCGGGTAACGTAGAGACATCCGGTCAAGTGTTTTGTCTTACAAAGATACAATAATCTGCCGTATCGTGCATCATTATTTTGGTAAAAATTGAAGCGAAATACAGGTTAAAATTCACTTTAGTACAAGTTTTCATTCATTTAGTGAATCATCATACAGATTTTTCAACATTTCATTTGTAGTTTCCGGTGATTTTATTGTACTTTTGTAGATAAAATTTTCAAAAACAATGAAATCCATGATAAAGAGTAAAGTAGGTATGGCATTTGTTATCTCATTAGCAATGATAACAGTCAATTCGTGTAAAACAGAAAAAAAAATGAAGTTTACAGGCGCTGAAGGCGAGGTTCAGCTGATCACACTTGATCCCGGGCATTTTCATGCCGCATTGGTACAGAAAAATATGTATCCACAGGTAAATAAGGTAGTTCATGTATATGCACCCGATGGTGATGAATTGAATGAACATCTAAAGAAAATAGAAGCCTATAACCATCGTGCAGACCAACCGACCTCATGGGAAGAAATTGTATACCGCGGTCCTGATTTCTTGACCAAAATGCTGGCTGAAAAAAAGGGAAATGTAATGGTTACCGCTGGAAATAACCGTAAAAAAACCGAATATATTAAAGCAACCATTGATGCAGGTATCAACGTGTTGGCAGATAAGCCGATGGCCATCAATACCCAAAATTTTGAGTTGTTGAAACAAGCTTTTGAATCGGCACAGAAGAATGGCGTGTTGTTGTATGACATCATGACCGAACGTTTTGAAATCACCACCATGTTGCAGAAAGAGTTTTCATTATTGCCTGAAGTATTTGGCACCTTGGAAAAGGGTACACTTGAAAATCCTTCAGTTACCAAAGAGAGCGTGCACCATTTCTTTAAATATGTATCTGGTGAACCACTCAAACGTCCGGCATGGTTTTTCGATGTGGAACAGGAAGGCGAAGGTATTGTGGATGTGACCACGCATTTGGTCGACTTGGTACAATGGGAATGCTTCCCTAACGTAATTTTGGATTACACTAAGGATATTAATGTTCTTTCGGCCACACGGTGGACTACCAACCTAGGCAAAGATCAGTTTACGCTGGCGACCGCCTTTGCTGAATATCCCGATTATCTGAACAAGGATGTGCGTAACGATTCTTTATTGGTATATTCCAATGGCGAAATCAATTACACTTTGAAAGGTTATCATGCCAAAGTACGGGTAGTGTGGAATTTCATGGCGCCGGAAGGAACAGGTGACACTCATTATTCTATCATGCGCGGCACCAATGCCAACCTGATTATCCGCCAGGGCGCTGAACAGGGATATAAGCCTACTTTGTATATCGAGCCCATTTCTAATGCCGATGTAGCTGCTTTCGAAGCCACTTTAACCAGTAACTTGAAAAAAATACAGGAAAAATTTGCAGGCGTGGAATTGAAAAAACTCAATGTGGGTTGGGAAGTGCTGGTACCCGAAAAATACCATAATGGACATGAAGCACATTTCGGTCAGGTAACCGAACGTTATTTACAATATTTGATAGATGGCAAATTGCCCGACTGGGAAGTACCCAATATGATAGCTAAATATTACACCACTACCAAAGCATTAGAAGTAGCCAAAGGAAAATAATAACGACAATTCGTTAATAAAGCAATAGGCGGGGCATGGCTCCGCCTATTTTGATACAATAGATGAAGTTATTGTTATACACAGCATTTCCTTCTGATAATGTTTTCTCCTGTTATTCAATACGTTGAATTATTAGAAATTTTCTAATAACTGCTCAATGGTGGATGGATAAGTTGTTCAAAAATATCTTCCATTATTACACCACATTCAAAGGGATTGTCTTATTTTTGTAACAACATTACTTTCAAAAAAGCATAAATCAGTAACAAGAATGACAACGAAAAAAGAACAAGGTACCTATTTATGGAAATATAGTGGAATATTACTCGTCATTACCGGAATCATCCACACCCTGGTGGGGATATGGCTTGGCAGGGAAGCATATATAGAGATGATTCGGGATGGATTTGTCAATTCGGTGGCAGACGATTACGTCCGTGAGTTTGCATTTTGGTTTTTGGTATGCGGGGTATTACTCATTTTTTTCGGACAAACACTGCATTATTATATCCGAAAAGAACAGCAACCTGCACCGTTATTTTTAGGGTACTGTATTTTGGTCTTTTCCCTGATAGGATGTGTGATAGAGCCTATTTCGGGTTTTTGGCTTTTTATACCACAAGCCATCATTATTTTGGTGGCCCATCGGAAGAAACGACTTTCGTAACATGTGCTGCATAAAGTCTTTTGGAATATGAAAACGAAAACCGCTTTAAAAAAAATAAGCAAATACATCCGTGAGCTTTCTATCGTCGTAGTGGGTATTGCCATTACTTTTACTATCAGTAATTGGATCTCCGGCCAGAAAGAAAAAAAGGATTTATCGCTCTACCTAAGCGCCGTGAAAATCGAATTGGAGGATAATCTTGAATCCATTCAAAAATACGCCTTGTTTTATGGTCAGGTAAAGCAGTTAGCCCATTATTTGTCTTCTGTTGCACCTGAAACGATACAAACAGATACCATACAAGGATATGTTGATATCATGGGGCAACTCTCTTTTTTGACTTACAAAACAAGCGCCTTTGAAATGTTCAAAGCGTCAGGGACTATGCGTTTTGTAGAAGATAAGTCATTGATGCAAACGATTTGGAATAGCTATGACGCATTAGAACGGATCAAACTTGCCCATGAATTTTATATGCAACAAAAAATGAATTTGCTACAGAATAATGATACATCTAATCTTGATTTTAAAGATACTGAAAATAAAATTGTCCGGTTTTTTTCCCAGGATTTTGGAATGAAAGAGGGGTTTGATAGTTGTGCACAAACCATACAGGAAACCTTATCTAGATTCTAAAGCCTCCAAACAACATAAATGACAACCAACTAAAAAGAAATCAAATGACAACCAAAAAGAGAGTAACGACAACGCGAAGATGGTCTATTCAAAATATAGTGACCACTATTGGTTTGAGCCTTACAGCAGTCGGTGGGGCGTTCGGTTTTGGCATACACATGGGAAAGACCATCTTTGATAAAGAAAAAATAGAGTGTTTCAAGGCGAATGAGACTTTACTGTCCCATGTGATACATCGCGAGTATACCATTGATTCTTTACGAGGAGAAATCGACCGTCGGGACGAAAAGCCACTCACCACCTACGATGTTTTTGTGAATGGCCGGTTAGGCAAGGGATTGGATCTGAATGTAGATACTGATAAAAAGCAGCGTAAATGGGTAGATCCGGTAAATGAGGACAAAGAATTGTGTATGACATACCCGAAAGGACAACTTTGGGGCGCTGTGTTTATCACCGTCGGAAAACCTTCGGCAACTTATCCGAGAGCATCTATGGATTTTTCAAAATATACAAAACTGGTGGTGGAACTGAAAGGGGACAAAGAGACAAAAGTACAGATAGGCTTAAAAGACAACTTAGATCAAGACGATGGTAGCGAAACAAAAGTAACTTTGACCTTGAAAGAAACATGGGAAACTTACGAAATTGATCTGAAAAAATTCACCAGCGCCGATTTACAACACTTGTATGTGCTCGCCGAATTTGTATTTGAAGACGGTCCGCAGCATCTTTGTGTCCGGAAAATACAATTCAAATAAAAATAAACCCCGGGATGGTGAACATTGTAATTAGGTGTGTGTTGTGAGAAATATAGAACAATCATGACAAAAAGTACTACCTTTGGTGGATGAAGGTATGATAACTCATAGGAATATTGTCCCACATACCATTTTGTTGCTTCAATAAATTATAGTAAACCATCCATATTCAATTTTCATGAACGAAACGCAGAAAAATTTCATTGAGATTGAAGAAGTTATCCGCAAAAAAAATCCGAAACTGTTAAAAATACTTCCGGGATTCTTGATTGCATATGTTAAGCGGTTGATTCATCAGGACGAAGTCAATCGCATCATCTATGATTATCGGGACAAGCACGGTTTGGACTTTGTACGAAGTATCCTTGAGGATATGAAGGTTACCTACTCCATCGAAGGATTAGATCAGGTTCCAGATAAAGGTCGTTATATTTTTGCTTCCAACCATCCATTGGGTGGGTTCGATGGGCTGGTGCTCATGGATGCCATCGGATTGGCATTCCCGGACATACGTTTTATTGTCAACGATTTGTTGTTGAACATAGATAATTTTTATCCTGTGTTCGTGCCGGTGAACAAGCATGGACGACAATCGTCCGAATATGCCCTTAAAATAGATGAAACCTATTCGGGTGATGTACAGGTTTTGTATTTTCCTGCAGGGTTGTGTTCCCGCAAGATCAAAGGTAAAATTACGGATTTGCCATGGAACAAGAGTTTTATCCAGAAAGCAGTACAATATAAGCGCGATGTAGTACCGGTATACTTTGAAGGACGAAATACCAATTTTTTCTATAACTTGGCTAATCTGCGGAAATTTCTGCACATCAAGGCAAACATTGAAATGACTTTTTTGGTGGACGAGTTTTTCAAGCAAAAAGGCCAACACGTTCAATTGAAGTTTGGAAAACCAATCCCATACACCATCTTTGATAAATCGAAAAATTATAGTCAATGGGCCGATTGGGTAAGACACAAAGTATATGCTATGCAGTAGGATACACCACTTTATTATGTAACTTTTATGATGAGATTTCGTATCCTATAAAAGATATCTTGACCAAATGACGAAATATATTTTTCTACATGTGATATGTGGGAAAATATGTGTAAGTTGTTTACTTTCAAAAATGATACTTCTTTTTTATTATCAATATCGGGAACAATTCAAAACTTTGTATACGTGAGTAGCAAAGACGAGCAAAATGTTATATTTTTGCATCATCAAATATACTTGAAAATTATTCAATGGAACATCGCGAAAGACATAAAGTAAAAGATTTACTCGGTTCTACCGCTTTTGGCAGCGAAGTGCTGGTGAAAGGTTGGATACGTACCAAACGTGGAAACAAAAATGTAGCCTTTTTAGCGCTCAATGACGGCTCTGTGATTCATAACCTACAAATAGTGGTAGATGTTGCTCATTTTGACGAAATATTACTCAAAAATATTACTACTGGCTCATGTATCGCCGTAGTCGGTACTTTAGTCGAATCGAAAGGGCAGGAGCAGAGCGTCGAGATACATGCCTCAACACTCAAGTTGTATGGTACAGCCGATCCGGAAACTTACCCATTGCAAAAGAAAGGACATACATTGGAATTTCTCCGCGAAATAGCTCATTTGAGGCCACGAACCAACACATTTGGTGCTATATTACGTATCCGTCATGCTATGGCGTATGCCATCCATAAATATTTCAATGATAATGGATTTTATTATCTGCATACACCCATCATTACCGGTTCTGATGCCGAAGGGGCGGGATCTATGTTCCATGTAACCACCTTTGAATTAGATCAGGTACCCAGAACACCAGAAGGGACCATTGATTATTCCCAGGATTTTTTTGGACGTTCAGCCAACCTGACGGTTTCAGGACAGCTTGAAGGTGAATTAGGTGCTATGGCTTTAGGACAGATATATACTTTCGGTCCGACGTTTCGTGCCGAAAATTCCAATACGCCACGACATTTGGCTGAGTTTTGGATGATCGAACCCGAAATGGCATTTTACGAAATCAAGGAAAATATGGATTTGGCCGAAGATTTCCTGAAATTCCTGATCACTTATGCGTTAGAACATTGTGGTGACGATTTGGAATTCCTTGCCAAAATGTACGATGCCGACTTGTTAAACCGTTTGCGCTTTGTCATTGAAAATGATTTCGTACGTTTATCTTATACCGAAGCCATCAGCATTTTGGAAAAATCGGGACAAAAGTTTGAGTTTCCGGTATATTGGGGTGTTGACTTACAATCGGAACATGAACGGTATTTAGTAGAACAACATTTCGAAAAACCGGTCATACTGACCGATTATCCTCGTGATATCAAGGCTTTTTACATGAAACAAAACGATGATGGTAAAACAGTACGTGCCATGGATGTTTTGTTTCCTAAAATTGGCGAAATTATTGGTGGTTCGCAACGCGAAGAAGACTATGATAAGCTGAAAGCCCGTATCAATGAAATGCATATTCCTGAAAAAGATATGTGGTGGTACCTTGAAACCCGTAAATTTGGCACAGCGCCACACAGTGGATTTGGTTTGGGCTTTGAACGGTTGCTGCTTTTCGTTACAGGAATGGCCAACATCCGTGATGTGATCCCTTTCCCGAGAACACCCAAAAATGCTGAATTTTAACTATTTTTTGGAACATTTTATACCTTTATGGCATTTTAAACGTTTCATATATGTAACCAGAAAAATCTCAAATAAATCAATGACCATCTCATGTTAAATCAACGCCTACAACAAAAGCTTGTTCAGAAGTTATCACCACAGCAGATACAGATGATCAAGTTATTGGAGATACCTACCATGCAATTGGAGGAGCGTATCAAGGAAGAGTTGGAGGAAAATCCGGCCTTGGAAGAAGGGCGTGAAAATACTGAAGATGCTGGTGATACGGACGAACAGAATGCCACCCGTAACGAAGAAAACAGTGAACATGCAAATTTGTCCATTGACGAATATTTGAATACAGATGATACACCGTTATACAAGCTGAATACCAAGAATTTCAATAAGGAAGAATCTAAAACAGAGATTCCATTTTCCATAGGAAGTAGTTTCCATGACCAGCTGGAAACACAGTTGGGACTTCGTAATATTAGCGAACGTCAAAAGATGTTGGCCGAATATTTGATTGGCAATATTGACGACGACGGGTATCTTCGTCGTGGTTTGGATGCTATAGCTGACGATATGGCTTTTTCCATGGGCATTGAAACCAATGAGGAAGAATTAGAAAAGATTTTAAAAATTATTCAAGAGTTTGAACCATCGGGTGTTGGCGCTCGTGACTTAAAAGAATGCTTGAAGTTGCAATTAGATCAAAAAGAAGAAACTCCTGAAATAAAATTAGCGAAATTAATATTGTCTCATTATTTCGACGAGTTTACTAAAAAACATTATGACAAGATTATGTCACGCTTAAGCGTGACGGAAGAAGAATTGAAAAAAGGAGTCGCTGAAATCCTGAAACTTAACCCTAAGCCAGGAGGTTCATTTCAATCGGATAAGGTTGCTGAGCACATCATTCCTGACTTCATACTTGAAAACAAAGATGGGGCCTTGCAACTTTCGCTTAATTCGCGTAATGTCCCTGAATTAAGGATTAGTCGGATGTATAGCGACATGCTGAACACCTATAATAAGAATAAGGGCGACAAACAAAATAAAGATGCTGCGAGTTTTGTAAAACAGAAACTCGACTCGGCCAAATGGTTTATTGATGCCATCAAGCAACGTCAAAATACTTTGACGCAAACCATGAATGCCATTATTGATTACCAAAAAGAATATTTTCTGAGTGGCGGAGATGAATCTTTATTAAATCCGATGATTTTAAAGGATATAGCAGATACCATCGGGTTGGATATTTCAACTGTATCGCGAGTGGCCAACAGCAAATACATACAAACACCCTTTGGGATTTTTCCGTTGAAATTCTTTTTTTCAGAAGGTTTGCAAACCGATTCCGGAGAAGAAGTATCCACACGGGAAATCAAAAAAATCCTGCAAGATTGTGTGGATGGCGAATCTAAACGTAAACCGCTTACTGATGACGAATTAGCTGCCATCCTTCAGGAAAAGGGCTACCAGATTGCCCGCCGCACAGTAGCAAAATATCGTGAACAATTGAATATTCCTGTCGCCAGGTTGCGTAAAGAATTATAGATTAAAATATAAAGCATGTTAGCTCAGCTATTTGCTGTATATCATTTTGTTATCCAAAAATCGTGAAGATTTTTCCGTTACATCATCATTCGTCCAAAATGACAAACGACGAGGCTTTGCCCAATGTCTTGTCTGTTGTATTTCACCCGTTGTTAATGCCAATGGTTGGTACATTGTTTATCCTGTTCTTTTCAGGGTTGTACATTACAACATTACCTATACAAGCCAAAAAAATTATTGTATTGATCATTGCCTTATGTACCTTGGCTTTTCCATTGATGTTGTTGTTATTTTATTGGAAGCGTCGTTGGATTAGTAATTTGTATCTTTCAGAAAGACAGCAGCGTGTCATGCCCATGATCTTTACAGCCATCTTCTATTACATTGCCTATCGTACACTGCATAGCCTACACACACCATTGGTCATCCAAAAATTTGTGTTGGCATCTACCATAACCGTTTTTGTAGCATCTGTTATTTCCCTACGCTGGAAAATCAGCCTGCATGGAATTGGTATTGGGGGAATAACCGGCATGTTGGCCGCTTTATCAACAGTATCTCCTATGATGGTGCCAGCTTTGCTCGGGGCTATTATGTTGTCGGGTGTGATAGGATATGCCCGTATCAGGCTCAATGCACATACTCCGGCGCAATACTACATCGGTACATTGTTAGGATTTATCATTACATTCGGCATGTACTTTTTGATATAAAAACCTTTCCGAAAAGGAGATAAAATATAACCTATTAATTATGAATTGTTTTCATGTCGAGGAAACATAAATCGCAAGAAATTATAGAAAACGTTCCAGTATCCGATATTGCCGACGACGGTAAAGCTGTTGGTAAAATAGATGATCTGGTGATATTCATATCGCATGCAGTACCAGGAGATGTTGTCGATGTATGCGTCACTAAAAAGCGGAAAAAATACGTAGAAAGTATCCCTGTGCGTTTTACCCATTATTCCGAATGGCGGGTTCAACCTGTTTGTTCGCATTTCGGTATATGCGGAGGATGTAAATGGCAAGATTTCGACTACCAACAACAACTTATCTATAAACATAAAAACGTGTCGGATTGTCTGATACGTATCGGCAAACTCAATGTTCCCAACATAGCGCCTGTCATGCCTGCTGATCCGATCTATTATTATCGTAACAAGCTGGAATTCACCTTTTCATCCAACCGGTGGTTGACCACTGAAGAAATTCAGTCGGGTGGGGAAGTGGTGAATCGTAATGCTCTCGGATTTCATATCCCGGGAATGTTCGATAAAGTGTTGGATCTTGACAAATGCTATCTACAACCGGAACCATCAAATGCTGTACGAAAGGAAGTTAGCGAATTTGCACAACGCGAAAATATGCCGTTTTACGATTTGCGAAGTCATATTGGCTTTCTTCGGACTATGGTTATTCGCACATCATCAACCGGGGAAGTGATGGTGATTGTCACTTTTCACCATGACGAACCAAACGATCGGGAAAAATTGCTCCATTTTATTTGGAAACGGTTTCCCGGGATCACCTCTCTTATGTATGTCATCAATCCCAAACTACATGATAGTTTTGCTGATTTGGAAGTACAATTGTACCAAGGAACGCCCTATATTATGGAAAAAATGGACAACCTGAAGTTTAAGGTTGGACCAAAATCTTTTTACCAAACCAATTCAAGGCAAGCATATCACTTGTATAAAGTAGTGCGTGATTTTGCACAATTAACCGGAAATGAGATTGTATATGATTTATATACGGGTACCGGAACCATCGCTAATTTTATTGCATTGCATGCTAAAAAGGTAGTGGGCGTAGAATGTATTGAAGAAGCTATTAAGGATGCACAATATAACTCATCCATCAACGACATCAACAATACGCTTTTTTTTGCAGGCGATATGAAAGATGTTTTCACGATCGAGTTTATACAACGGCACAGCATGCCCGATGTGGTTATTCTTGATCCGCCGCGTGCCGGAGTTCACCCAAAGGTGATAGGTGCTTTGTTGTTTGCCAAGCCCAAAATACTGATATATATTAGCTGCAATCCTTCTTCCCAGGCACGGGATTTGGCACTTCTGCAACATGATTACCATATCACCGATGTACAGCCGGTAGATATGTTTCCACACACACATCATATAGAGAATGTGGTACGTCTGGAACGGAAAGAACCATCATGATACGTAAACTACGCCGAGCAAAGCGCATATTTGGCGTATGTTGGTGCGAGGTTGTACCTCACACCCGGTATCCAGGCAGGCAAAGCCTGTCGTTGACTATGAGCGCAGACACAGCCAAACCATCGGGTCTACGTATTCGAAAATCCGGCGCGCAATTACAAATTATGCCAAACATTGGAAAATTCTTGATGTCTTCGTGCCTTGGTGACTATAGTATATTGAGGATAGTTTATTGATGATCGACTACTCGCGTTGGCGACCTGATTCATATTCGACCACCTTGATCGAACCATCCTCTTGTCTATGATATCCGATTAGTTTTGCACCAAAATTCTTTCCCGTCTTGCCGTTCCATTTTACAATACATCCGACACGCGAAAAAAGACCATGGTTTAGTACCAGACAGATCGATTTGTCGTCATCATAGTAATAATCTTCATTCAATTGCAGCAACGCTCCGTTGTAATCCACCTCATAATCGTGTGCTTCATT
>JAVBMZ010000070.1:0-22804 GCA_031551935.1 Bacteroidales bacterium | reverse complement strand
ATCAACAAAAAGCCAATGACCAGGATGACAACCCCGATAGCAATGTATTTAAAATTCTCTTTTCCAATGGCAAAATCTACGTCATTGGACCCTGATTTTGCTGTTTTCTTGTTTGATGCCATGTCTTATATTTTTGATTATTCACATTCGTTCGTGAGATCGTTTCGCTAAGTCCGCTAAGTTTTCGATTTTTGATTGATCCTTATCAGTAATACAATTTATCTGTTTTGATATTCAAATATTTGTTTACTGCAAAAAAGGTGGAAATCCAACTGATGGTAACTCCTAAAATGAATACTATCAGAAATAGACCACCAAGTATTTGTATATCTTTCACGCTGATGATGTCTTCCAACTGTCCTTCCACCCAGTAAAGCGACAACACCAAGATGGCCATCGCGATAAAAGCGCTATAGATACCATGTAAAGCGCTTCGCCACAGAAACGGACGCCGGATAAATGTGTTGGTGGCGCCTACTAACTGCATGGTGCGTATCAACAACCTACGCGAATATACAGATAATCGAATGGTATTGTTGATGAGTGAAATGGCGATGACAAATAGCAATGCACTAAATGCAAGTATGAAAAGGCTTATTTTTTCAATGTTGTCATTCAACATATGAATCATTGACTTCTGGTACGATACTTCTTTCACTTCGTCCATTGCTTGCAGTCGATTTTCTACCCTTTGAATACTATCGTTATTGGCGTACTGAGCATCTAGCTTGATCTCGATAGAAGCTGACAAAGGATTATATCCCAGAAAACCGACAAAATCTTCTCCTAATTCTTCGGTAAACTCTTTAGCCGCGTCTTCTTTGGAAACATAACGTGTGGATCGTACGTAAGATTCTGCATCTAAAGTTTTTTGCAACCGATAAATGTCAGCTTCTTTCACCTGATCCTTCAAGAAAACGGAAAAACCGACATTTTCCTTTACGTATTTACTGATGCGATGAGTCGTCAACAACAAAATCCCAATAACTCCCAACATGCACAACACCAGTGATATGCTAATGGTAGATGTAGCATATGAGCTACGCAGGCGTTTTTGGATTACTTGCGATTCCTTGCTTTTCATTTTGAATGATCAATGACTGCAAAAATACGAATTATTTTAGTCGGAAGAAAACAATAGTTGCGAAAGCAAAACACTTATAGGATGTTATTGTTTCACAATTTTTTTCGTGTCCGCTGTTTTTCCATTCTTGATATATTGTAATAGGTACATACCACTGTTCCATGTTGACAAGTTAATATTGTAATAATAGGTGCCAGATGGAAGTGAAGTGTCAGGAATTTGATACATGGCGCCTCCGGCAGTATTCACAATACGGATGCTCACTGAAGCCGGTACATCTAAGATGAATGAATAATTCAACACACTATTGGTTGGGTTGGGATATATCAATAATTCGTCCGCTTTGTTGGGAGCATATTTTTGTTCTACTGTGACATCAATAGAGGCGGTTGCTGTTCCTCCATACGGATCGGAAGTAGTTAATTGTATGGCTACAAAACCATAATGCCGTGGGTCAATGGTCAATATATTGTTGCTAATAGTAACGTTAACGATTCCCTGTTGACTGAGGGAATAGGTATAGCTCAATAGATCGCCGTCCGGGTCAATAATATAGTCCGAGAGATCAATAGTGACTGGTGTCGCGTAGGGTATCAAGGTTGTGTCCGCAGGTAATCCTGTAATTTCCGGTGTATGGTTGTTGTTAGTAGTGAAAGTCGCTATGTTGGATATGGCTGACTTATCACCGGTATTACTGATACTGCGGATGGCAACATAGTAGAATGATGCAGGGGTAAGTCCTGTAATCGTATATGCTTGTTCATCTCCAGATGGGACAGACGTTTGGATGGTTTTTCCGGCATATTGATCAAAATTACTTTCCGTAATGTTTTCAGTGGCACAAGCCACAACAAAGGCTGTGATTTTTCCGTGATTACTGACAGATGGTACCGTCCATGTTAGTTCACCGGATATATGATTAACTGTTTCCGCAGCTAAGTCTGTTGCTGGTTCGGGTATACCGCCAGGCGCTACCGCAACTTCAGCATTGACTAATCCGGCACCCATTTGGGACGCATGCTCAGGGTCAAATCCGGATAAAGATGTCGCAGCATTCAACAGGCGGGCGCGTAACATATCCGGGGTGAAATGTTCATTCCCGTGTACTGATAATATCAAGGCTGCTACTCCGGATACATGCGGACATGCCATGGATGTTCCTTCCATGTATTCATAATAGCCTGTCTGATTGGATGTCCGGTATGATGTGCTGTATATGCCTTCTGCGTTACGTTTACTCATGTCGCCGCCCGGTGCCGAAATATCCACCCAATCGCCAAAATTAGAATAAGAAGTTAATTTGCCATTGTGGTCAGTTGCAGCCACGGCAAGTACATTATCGTAATAAGCGGGATACCATTTTTCATCTGTACCGATATGTGTGGACTCATATCCATTCCCGGCCGCAAAAATTACAATTCCACCTACCATAGGTGTTCCGGAGCGCGGAAGATGATCCTCATCATATCCTGCTTCATTGATAAAGTAATCAATGGCAGCAATATCCGATTGGCTGACTTGTCCGGGATGGTTATATCCCCAACTGTTCTGTGAAATTACTGCACCATTGTCGGCGGCATATACAAACGCCTCATATACACTGGACACAGACCTGTTGCCACTCATGATTTGTATGTTCATGATTCGTATGCCATATTCTTGTGCAGGATCTCCAGATATTCCAGAAACCCCCAATCCGTTGTTGGTAGTCGCTGCAATAATCCCCGCTACGTGGGAAGCATGGTCTTCAATCACAATAACGCCATTGGTACGACTGACAAAATTATACCCATACACGTCGTCCTTGTATCCATTGCCATCGTCGTCATAATTATTCCCCGCAATTTCTCCTTCATTCACCCACATGTTGGTTCTCAAATCCTCATGGTTGTAGTTGACACCTCCATCTGTGACTGCCACAATAACATTGTGGTTAGCAATACCTAACGTGTCAATAGCCTTCCAAGCATTTAATAAGCGAATATCAGCACTGACTGTTCCTCCAGTTTGTCCGGTATTGTCAAAATTCCATTGTAAATTGAAATTTGGATCATCAGGTGTTTCCGATGGTGGAAGCGGAGCAGGCGGCATGGCCATGTGGCGTATTTTATAACGAGGTTCCGATATGCGAACGTTACCATCCGTACCATACGCTTTAGCAACTGTTTCGGGATTTTCATTATCGGGAATGGTAATTTCATACCATAAATGCAAGCCATATTTCTGATGTTTGGCTTCATATTTTCCAGCATCGGGAAATATACGCCGCATATTGGTCGTTTTATATTTCCGGTTAATCCTGTCGAATGATTTTAGCCCAATACTCAGTATTGACGTATCGGATGAAGATTTTTTCATCGAAACCAAGCGTTTTTCAACAACTGAAACAGCACCGGGATTGAGTTGCACAATCACTTTCCCTGGTTCAATCGATTGCTGCGATGATTGTGGAAATACGTTGTAGGCAAATAAAAAGATAAATAGGAAAGTAGTTAAAAAGACTTTTAGCCTTTTGTCGTTATGAACCGTTTTTGTGATATTGATTGCCATGAAACACAATTTCATTCGCACGTGAAACAAAATAGATGCCAGAAATTAAATTCATAAAAGTACAGCATTAAAATTACATTGACACAAATGGTGAGCTAAAATTTATGATATGGCACCGAACATTATATTTGTTGATATTTTAAATCACTAAGTATGGGTCAAGAATTAGTTTGTATTAAAAAAACCACAAGAAACCTGCCTGTCCCCGCATGACTGGACGGACAGAGCTCAAGCGGGCATAAAATTCCTCGTGAGTCTTATGGTTTATTGTAGTTAAATTATTTTTTGTAAATTATTATTTATTATACACTTACAAAAAATCAACATACTATACCGTATAGTATGTTGATTCAAGAGATGATAACTATTTTTTATAAGTATACATCAAAAGATAATATTGCTGGCTACTTATTAAAATATATCTGATATCAACCAAATAGATAAACGCAGTACACCATACAATGAATCTTTTTACTTCATCGGTCACATAATTTTTTCGAATTTTTATAGTTTTCTACTTTTAGTGAAAACGTTGGATACAGACGACTCAATAAAAATCCATATATTTGCCATGCTGATTTTGCAGAAGTGTATGCATACTCCATCATTGAATAGACGTTGATCGAAGTGGTATAACTATTTTTGCATTTTCTATGGTAAGTAGATTTTTTAACATGTTTATATCTGAAATTACCAAGGAGGAACTTCACGCATTAGAATTAGTCCACTTTCCAGGGGAAATTCATGTCATAGAACATCCCGAACAAGTAGGCGAAGCGATTGACCAGTTGCGCGCATCCCCAATTCTTGGATTTGACACCGAAACACGTCCGTCTTTTGCTAAAGGTAAGCTGAATAAAGTGGCATTGTTGCAATTGTCCACTGACACAGATGCTTATTTGTTTCGTCTTTGCAAAATGCATATGCCTCAGGAATTGATAGCGCTGTTGGCCAATACGAATATCCTAAAAATCGGTGTGGCTATTAAAAACGATATGGATGTGTTACGCCGGACTGCCAAAATACAACCTTGTGGTTTTGTTGATTTGCAAAGTATGGTGCAGCAATTCAATATTAAAAATATTGGTTTAGCTAAGATGGCAGGCATTGTGTTAGGTGTTCGCATTTCAAAATCACAACAATTGTCCAATTGGGAAAACGAAACCTTAACAGAAGCACAAAAAAGGTACGCAGCAACCGATGCATGGATGTGTTATCAAATATATGAAAGGCTGAACCAATTAACCGTTGAAAACTAAATAAACCCCATGCCCGATAAATTATTATTTACTCCCGGCCCATTAACCACTGCTATGCTAGTTAAAGAATCCATGTTGACTGATTTGGGTTCACGCGACCATGCTTTTATTGCTACGGTCAAAGATGTACGTATGCGGTTGTTACAATTAGCGGGCGTTCCGGAAGATCAGTACGTTGCTGTGTTGTTGCAAGGGCCAGGCACCTATGGGCTGGAGGCGGTAGTGTCTTGTTCCGTACCTAAAAATGGTCATTTGCTGGTTATTATTAATGGTGCATATGGGGAACGCATGGCTCATATTACGAAGATAGCCCAAATGCATGGCGTCAAAACCACTGAATTGCGTTACCGTGAGGATTCCTGGCCGGATGTTGATGATGTCTATAAAGCATTACATGCCGATGAAAGCATTACGCATGTGACGATGGTACACAGCGAGACCACTACGGGCATTGTGAATGATATCGAATCTATAGGGAAGGTGGTCAAACAATTTGGTAAAATATATTTTGTAGATGCCATGAGTAGTTTTGGCGGTATCCCTATTGACTTCGAACGTTGTGGCATTGATTTTCTGGTTTCGTCATCTAATAAATGTATCGAAGGAGTGCCGGGATTTGTTTTTGTCATTTGCCGAAAATCGGTTTTGGAACAGTGCAAAGGCCAGTCCCGGACATTGAGTTTTGACTTGTATGCCCAATGGCAGGGTTTAGAACAGAATGGCCAGTTTCGTTTTACACCCCCTACGCATACTATTTTGGCTTTCCACAAGGCATTGTTGTTGCTCGAAGAGGAGGGGGGCATCGCGGCACGCGCCAAACGGTATGAGAGCAATCATCGTATTTTAGTGGAAGGGATGCAACAAATGGGATTTGAAACATATCTTGATGCTGACAAGCAAGGTTATATCATTACTTCGTTTCTATATCCCAGGCAAGATTTTGACTTTATGACTTTTTATAATAAGTTGAACGAAAGTGGTTTTGTGATTTACCCCGGTAAGCTTAGTAAGGCCGATTGTTTTCGTATCGGGCATATCGGACAAATCTTCCCGGAAGATACCCAACGATTGCTTGTCGCGATAAAAGAGGTGATGGCATCATAATCGCGTAATGATAGAATGGGTACGATCCGACTTCGGCAATATACCAAAAATGATACATGGAAAAAACGGATTCACATAAAGGCGCTTTTGTAAAGTTTGTAGTGCCTGTCGTCTTTTTGGCATTTATATTTTTGTGTTCACGTATTCCCGCATTAGCAGAAAGCTACATGCAACACTGTTATCCTGTCATCGCCACGGTACTTTCCTTTATTTCACGCTGGTTCCCATTTTCTTTGTTGGATCTATTGGTTGTTGCGGCAATCCTTTTATTGTTGTTCACTGTGGTGATGATGGTGTTGCGAAAATGGTCGTTTCGTCGTTGGATACAAATGATTTTGTTATCACTCCTGTGGATATTGGTTTGGTTTTATATGGCGTGGGGCATCGGGTATTTTCGTCCGGATTTTTTTCATCGTTTCGGAATAGAACAGCCTGTGGAAGACGAAGCATTTTTTGAGGCTTTGGTGGACCGTTATATCGACTCTTTGAATCATTCATACGTATCTGGTGTTGCCGTTGATACCGAAGAAATAGACCGCGTTATTGAAAAGACGTATCAAACATATGCGAAAGAATTGCAGTTACCGTATCCATGTGGTAAAAGGCGCACTAAATACACCTTGGCAGAAGATTTAATGACGCAGATGGGTGTTGCTGGATTTTTCGATCCGTTTTTCAACGAGGTACAGGTGAATCATTATCTCCTTCCGATAAGTTATCCATTTACTTTGGCACATGAAAAAGCGCACCAATTCGGGATAGCTTCCGAAGCTGAATGTAATTTTTACGCTGCTGTTGTCTGTATGGCAAGTGACCATCCTTTAGTGCAATACAGCGGCTATTTGCAAACAATACCTTACCTGTTAGGTAGTTTACGTAGACTTTCTCCAGATCAATATGAACAGATCTTTGAAAAGATAGATACTCGTGTCATAGCCGATTTTCGTGCCATCCAGGACCATTGGCAAAAAGCGCTTAGCCCGCGGTTATCAGCCATACAGGATAAGGTATACGACGGTTATCTTAAAACGAATAAACAGTCAAGTGGTATCCGCAGTTATTCTGAAATGGCTGAATTGTTGGTCGCTTGGGAGCAACATAAAAATACAGAATTGCCTTAATCATTAAGGTGTGTTTCAAGGATAAATCTATGGCTGTTGTGTTTCTAATTGCTGTTCGATAATATATTTGCCTATTTGCGGCTGGTCATACGCATCGGCTATACGTATCATTTCCCCTAACAAACTTTCATTCCATTTTGCTTTTTGTTGTACCGATTCGAAAAATATCTGGGGCAAAGAATAAAAATAATTCAATTCATCCAAACAATCATTGGCGTATCCGGTCAATGTTGCATTGGCTTCATCTGTCATTCCTGATCGATAAAGAGCTTCCGCTTGCCATAATGAATAAAAATTATAAGGCATTTGAGATGCAGGGAATAGTTCCAAACAACGGCTGAGCACCTCAGCAGCGTGTTCCTGTTTATCTTCTGCTAATAATTGCAAGGCTAAACGTGTGTATATATGATGGGCTTGCACTGTCAATAACATTCGTTGATGATGGCTGTCGAGCCACACATCCGGGTTGTTGATGCCATCCCAACGGAAGACATTCATCAATCGGTCATACAACATGTCCGAATCGATACGTCCTACTGTGAGCATATCTTCATTTGGCGTTTTGATAGGAACCAAACGGTAGGCGCATCCTTCCAATTGCAGGTAATCGTCCAGGCCTAGCATTTCGCTGTGGTTGCTGGCCGTCCAATATACCGGACGTTCCCAATTATTGGATGCAAGGATTTCGAGTACTATCCATTGTTCTTTAGTAATAGCAGATGCATCGATGCGAAAAAAAACCTCATCTAATATTTTATCCGCATCTTTAGGATTCACCGTTCCATTCTGTAAGACTTTTTGCCTATCTACAGGTAGTGCAAAATTTTTTGTCTTGAAATAATCTAATTGTATGCTTCCATAAGTGAATCTGTCTTTCGGATCATCACTATTGACAAAGTCTAATGCCTGTCGCAAAGGAATCGTATCCTTGGTTTGTTCGCTTACATACACCACATCCCTTCTACCGGTCAGATATTTCTCTTTAGGAAGCGTTATGGGAAGTGGCGGCGCATCATAGGTCGCTAATTTCATTTGACTGATGTACCAGTCGGCGTTTAACAACATAAGGTTGACTACACGTACATCTGTACGTATGCCTTCCACCTCTTGCAAATACCATAGAGGAAAAGTATCATTGTCGCCCACTGTAAACAAAATGGCATTTGGAGCACATGAATTAAGATAATTGTACGCTATGTCACGGGCGGTATATCGTCCGGATCTGTCGTGGTCATGATAATTTTGTTGCGCCATAATTGCAGGAGCAAATGCAGCAAGAATACACGAAGCTATAACAGCCATTCGGGATGGAATTTTTCGACGGAGCAAATCATACATAGCTGTAACTCCCAGACCTATCCATATGGCAAATGCATAAAATGAACCGGCATAAGCATAATCCCGTTCGCGCGGTTGCAATGGCGTTTGGTTAAGATATACCACAATGGCAATGCCTGTCATCACAAAAAGAGCCGTTACTACCCAGAAGTATTTTACATCGTATTGTAATTGCCAAAGCAAGCCAATCATGCCTAATATTAGTGGTATCATGAAATAAGTATTTCGCGACGGATCATGTTTCATGCGTTCAGGCAAATTGTCTTGGGGTCCTACGCGAGGTATATCTATAAAAGGGATGCCGCTTAACCAGTTTCCATTTACGATGCTTCCATCGGCCTGCACGTCATTTTGCCTACCGGCAAAATTCCACATAAAATAGCGTCCATACATGTGGCCAAGTTGATAGGTAAAAAAGAACCTGAGATTTTCGCCAAAAGTAGGTTTGTAAATAATTGTTTCGGTATTATCCGGTTTTTTAACGGCTATCGGCCGTCCCTTAATTTGCCCTTGCGATTGGTAAACAGCCACATGGGATGCGGCGGAACTATACATTCTTGGGAAAAATGTATTGAATCGTGGATCGTATTTTGGGACTATTCCTTGGTAGGTTATTTCGTAACGTCCATTAAGTTTGGTATATACCTTGTTTTCTTCATCTTGGCCCACTTCAGGAGCATTATAATATGGCCCATACAAAAGCGGACGATCTCCATACTGTTCGCGGTTCAGATAAGCCATCAATGCAAACACATCATCTGGGCTATTTTCGTCCATTGGCGGATTGGCCAGTGAACGGATGACAATCATAGCATATGATGAATAGCCAATCAGGATCACTGTTGCCACCAGTAAAATGGTATTAAAAACATGTTTTTTCTTCACATAAGTATAATATAGTCCCACTGCCAGAGCTAACGTAAGTACGACAATATATGTCAAAACTCCTGTGTTATAAGGAAACCCCAATGTGTTGACAAAAAGTAATTCAACGTAGGTTGCCAATTTTACAGTCCAAGGAATAATTCCATATAAAATTCCGCCTAAAATTAGTATGGAACACAATATCGTGACAAAAATACCTTTCCGTGTTACTTCATATTTACGAAAATAATATATCAGCACCAATGCAGTAATAGTCAATAGGTTGAGCATATGTACCCCAATAGATAGCCCCATCAGGTAGGCGATGAATATCAGCCAGCGGTTAGCGTATGGTTTGTCTGCTGTTTCTTCCCACTTAAGCATGGCCCAGACCACAATTGCTGTAAAGAAAGAAGAGGCCGCATATACTTCACCTTCTACAGCCGAGAACCAAAATGTATCGGAAAATGTGTAAGCTAAAGCGCCGATAACACCGCCACCCAGTATGGCAATAAGTGTGGAAGATGTGCATTCATTCTTTTTGACCAATATCCTGCGGGTAATATGCGTGATGCTCCAGAACAGGAATAAAATAGTAAAGGCGCTGGCCAATGCCGAAAAAATATTGATAGCTAAAGCTACTTTTCCTACTCCAGGTGCAACTATGGCAAACATACGAGCCAACAACAAAAACATTGGTGCCCCGGGAGAATGCCCTACTTCCAACTTATCGGCTGCGGCGATAAATTCGCCACAATCCCAAAAACTGGCCGTGGGTTCTGCTGTCAGTATGTAGACACAGGCGGCAACAGCAAAACAGCACCATCCTATGATATTATTGAGAAAAAAATAGCGACGCATCATAGCAAAATTTTTACAAAAGTAGACGAAATGATGATGGCTAGATATATATTTTTTTCATTACTGAAAAAGACTCCAAGAGGCGATTTTTGAAAAAACATTCGTCATCGAAAAAAATACTTTCGTCAAAATGTTGAAAAATGAATAATCTGCATCGTTGTTATTAACAGTATTTTACAAAGAACTATTTTTTAAAATATCAGTGTTTGTCAAATGTAACTAAATTATTTTAGTCGCGTATACTCACATAGAAAAGTAAAACAGTTTTAATTTAAATTAAAGTTTTATGAAAAGTGTAAAATTATTTGCAATCGTGTTTCTGATGATGACCGTTGCAATATCGTGTACGAAAGACGACGATACGGATATTATGGATAAGACAGAACAATCGACAGGTAGCAATAATAATGCTACTGGTGATAATGGAGGCAACGCGCAAGATCCCGCAGGGGCAGAACAACCGAAGGGCAATAGTGGTTCCAATAATGGTGGACAAGAGGCTCTTACAGGGAGTAATACGTTGACGGGGGCGATTGAATTATATCATGATCAAATTAAACTTGGAAAAGGTGCTAGTGCTACAGTGCAATTGTTGAATAGCCAAAAACAAGTGTTAGCCACCACTACCTCCGATGCTAATGGATCATATACATTCAAAAATGTACCTCAAGGTACATATAGTATATACGTAAAAAAGGATGGGTATTTTAATAAAGGATATTTGGATCCAAAAGATATAGACAGGAATGCTCCAAAGTATACTTTTGCGCAAGATAATAACATGACCATTACAGCTGATGTGTATAAAATCTATAAAAAAGCGACTAATAAAGTAACGGCAGTTAAATGGTACCAAAGTACGAATAATGACGGCGTGCATATGGATATTACTTTTGACGGCTTGGATATTCCGGCAGAAGAAAACTATATATACATATATGTATTTGCTGGGAATAATAAAAATGTGACTAAAGATAACTATTTAACGACCTTAAGTAATTCTACACGTAAAGGATATGTAAAGGCTTATATCCCGAAGAATAAAATTGTGAATAACCAAATAAAGGATTTCAGGGTTACAGATTTTTGTGGATGGAGAGGAAATTTTGGGGTATGGAATATAAACCCGTTGCCAACACATTACGCTTTTTATGTCACTACGACCATCAATACATATGATCGCTTTGCTGAGTGCGGAAACGACTATTCAGGAATTGGCGATAAATATCTGGTAGTGGGCGATGGCGGCTCGTCTGTCTATTAAACGCATTATTAATCATAAATTTTCGAAAAACGTGGTGCATTTTTGTGCCACGTTTGTTTTTTATATAGGCTATATGGGCCATTGAATACGCATCGATTCAAAAAATACTATTCCATTTTTTAATCCACACTGAACACATTTTATTCGTTACTTGTTATAAGCGTAAGGTTAAGATATCTATCACGCGTTCGTTAAATCAAAAGGCTTAAAAACCAGTCAAAGTTGACATTCGTCAAACATATGTGCACACTTGTCAAATTTTTTTTTTTTTTAGAAAATATGCTTGCACCTTTGTACGAGGAAATCATAAAAAGGAATTTTAATTTTAAAAATTATTTTGATATGAAAAAAATGTTTCGTTTTGCAAAAACAGCGGCCTTAGCTTTAGCTGGGGTATGCTTGGTAATTAGCTGCCAGAAGGAAAATGTACCTGGAGCTGAATCTGAAAGTGGCGGTGTGAAGTATGCCAAGGATGTTACTATAGAGGATCAGAGAGACTTCGGTACTGCTCAGAATTGGTTAGGGTCATCAGGTGTTTTAAAAGCCTTGGTGAATGGTTTGAATCAAACAGTGGCACATCCTGAGTTTTTTGAAAAAAATCCGTCAGGAATTAAAGTTACTGATAATTCTTTTGTTTATGTTACTTATGTTGGAAATGCAGCGTCCTATAACAATGTATTAGGATATTATACATATACAGAAGACGAACTTGGCACTTACACTAGTGGCTTGACAAGGGGCACAGAAGCTTATAATGCTAAGTTTCAGGAATTTATTCTTGCTAAGATATTTGCACGTAATCCTATTACCAAAGAAACAACCTTTAAAAATGTTGTTTATGCTTATACCAGAGCTTTGGAATTTGGGAAAACTTATCAGATTGGTAAATCCGATACCGAACCTTTGGATAAAAACACGATTGTAGGGTTTTATTTGTTGCCAAACGCGGGTAATGATGTTTTGCCTTATTCTGGTGGTGATCTCGATGGTGCTGCATTGAAAGTTAAATGGGTTACGGATGGTCTTGGTGCATTGCGACCCATCTTTATTGCGACCAACACTGAAGTAAATAATAATAGGCAAGGAGATGCTAATCTTGTTTCTCATTTGATGGGTAGAAGTGCATGTAATGATCTCGTGATTACTTTTGAAGACTTGAATTCTATTTATAGCAAAGAATCTGATTACGATTATAATGACATAGTATTTGTGGTTAGAGATAATTTGGCAGCAGCACAATTAACGTCAAAAATTGTACCTTATGATCCCAATGCCGTATCTCCAGCGTTGGATAAATTATCTGCATTTGGAGCAGATGCTGAATGTCTTTTCTGCGATGTAGAAACATTGGTGTTGAATAGCGCATGGTTGGGTAAAAAATCTTTCTTGCAAGAAGCAGTGAGTATCATTAATAATCCTGCATACAATGCATTATTTGATGGTGAATCAAAAGCTGGATATATTAAAATAACTGCTGCAACCAATGTATATTCATTCTGCCAAAAAACCAGTGGTTCATTTACCATTACTCTTGGGTGGTATCCATATAATCCTGCTCATCAAACTCCTGAAGATGTTATTAGTTCAATAACTGTGGATGGTACTCCAAATGGTATTATTCAAGATAAATATTTAATTTATACAGGTAAATCGTTGGAGGCAGCTGATGTTAATGGCATTCCTCAAGGTGTAAATGCACAGTATGAAGCCCTGAATAATGGCAATATAATCCCTGCAAGTTCTAATATAGGGTTCTTTATAACAACAGTTGGTGATGTACGAAAATTTAACTATACCTATGGTCGGTTAACCACATTACGTAACGGTGATGGATTGGCCAAGCAAGATCAGGCTCAATTGTTGATGAAGGGTGATTGTTCAACCTATTTGATTACCTTTGAAGATAGGATTACAGGTTCAGATAGTGATTATAATGATATCACAATCAGTTTGACGGATAATACGCAAACTTTACAGACGACCAATTTTGACGCGGCAGGATATTATGATCTGAAAAAACTGCTCGCAGATTTAGGTCTTATTTAGGGAATAAAATAATATATCATAAAAAAAGCCGCAATTTGCGGCTTTTTTTATGATATATTGTGGCAACAAGTTTGTATCTATTTTATTCTGTTCATATGAATGATGTTTATCACATATTCTCTTCTCCTCAAGCGCTGGCAAAGCAGTTTGCTACATACTTTGCGGAATGGATTTTGAAAAATTTGCGAATAAAGGATTATATATGTATTGCTTTGTCCGGTGGAAATACACCACAATTATGGTTCACGACATTAGCCCAATATTATGTCAATCAGATTAATTGGGAACGATTGCATTTTTTTTGGGTAGATGAACGGTATGTGTCTTATGAACATATAGAAAGTAATTATGGTATTGCTCGTAAACTACTGTTTGATCATGTGAATATACCCCTGAACCACATCCATCCAATTCCGGTGACAGGCAACATTCGTCGAGATGTTCTCACATACTGTGACGAGTTGAAACGATATGTTCCATTAAAAAATGGCTGGCCTGTTTTTGATATGATGATATTGGGAATGGGTACTGATGGACATACAGCGTCCATTTTTCCAAACCAATTAGACTTATTTCATCATCATGATGTAGCATGTATTTCTGAAAACCCTTACATTAGGCAGCAGCGCATCACACTCACGGGACAGGTAATCAACCATGCTGAAAATATATATGTTTTAGTCACAGGGAGTGAAAAAACTCAAATACTTAATGATGTTTTGCATGAAATACCTGGGAGTGAGCAATACCCTATAGCATACGTGCGGAGAGAAAATACTTTTTGGTGGATAGATACTTCGGCTGCTCAAATGCTGGAAAATACATAAATCAGTGTTGGCAAAATTTGTATTTATATGAAAATGTATTACATTTGCATCGATTTTTATGATTCATAAGATGTGAGGGGGACGAAATCCCCCTTATTTCGTATTCTAAAAATATGATTTCGAAAGATACCGTTTATCGTATTGTCGTATTAGCCATTGAAGGAACATCCATTTTTGTAGTAGATGTTTGGGTCGATCAGTCCAATAAAATATTTGTAGAAGTGGACAAACCCGAAGGTATTACTATTGAAGAATGTGTGAATATTAGCCGTGTTATTGAAGGTAATTTGGATCGTGAAATAGAAGATTACGATTTGGAAGTATCATCACCTGGTTTGACCGAAGCTTTTAAGGTAAGGGAGCAATATCGTAAAAATTGTGGTAAAGTAGTTGATGTTGTTAAAAAAGACGGACAAAAAATTAACGGAATCTTAGAACAAGTCGGTGACGATGAGATCGTGTTGGAAATGAAGGTAAAAGTCAAGGAGGATGGGCGAAAGCGGCCTAAATATGTGCCACAAACCGTCACATTAAAGTTCGACGATATAAAGACAACCAAAGTAACGATCACTTTTTAGTCAAATTCAGATAATGGAAAATTTAAGATTATTGGACACTTTTGCGGAGTTTAAAGAACTGAAAAACATTGATAGGGCTACCATGATGAGTGTGCTTGAAGATGTGTTTCGTAGTACTTTGGCAAAAAAATACGAGACCGATGAAAATTTCGATATTATCATTAATATTGATAAAGGTGACTTTGAAATATGGCGGAATAGGGAAGTAGTCGCCGATGAAGATTTGAGTGATATGAATCTGCAAATATCTTTATCCGAAGCGAAAAAAATAGATGAAGATTATGAGGTAGGAGAGGAGGTGACCGATGAAGTTAAATTATCTGACTTCGGACGCCGTTCCATATTAGCATTGAGGCAGAACTTGTCTTCTCGCATTATGGAGCTTGAAAAAGGCAACATATATGCTAAATACAAAGATCGCATTGGAGATATTATCACTGGTGAGGTATATCAGATATGGAAGCGTGAAATTTTGGTACTCGACGATGATAGTAATGAACTTATTTTGCCCAAGAGCGAGCAGATTCCTTCAGACCATTATCGCAAAGGCGATAGCATACGGGCAGTTGTGTTGCGTGTTGAAATGAAAAACAACAATCCATTGATTATACTGTCGAGAACATCGCCTGTTTTCCTCGAACGTTTGTTCGAATTAGAAGTTCCCGAAATTTTTGACGGATTGATTACTATCAAAAAAGCTGTTCGCCTACCGGGTGAAAAAGCCAAAGTGGCAGTTGAATCATATGATGATCGTATTGATCCTGTGGGCGCCTGTGTTGGGATGAAGGGTTCGCGTATTCATGGTATTGTTCGCGAATTGCGTAATGAAAATATTGATGTGATCAATTATACGACCAACATACAATTATATATTACACGTGCATTGAGTCCGGCTAAAGTGATCTCGATTAAAGTAAGTGAAGCGGATAAACACGCCGAGGCTTTCTTGAAAGCTAGTGAAGTATCGCTGGCCATCGGGAAAGGGGGATCAAATATTAAATTAGCCAGTCAGCTTACGGGATACGAAATTGATGTATATCGTGAGGCTGAAGAAGTGGAAGAAGAAGATGTTGATCTGGATGAATTCGGAGATGAAATCGAAGAATGGGTGATTCAGGAATTGAAGAGTATTGGTTGTGATACAGCAAAAAGTGTGTTGGAATTGAGTGTGGACGATTTGGTAAAACGTACCGATCTTGAGGAAGAAACCATCCGTGATGTATTGCGTATTTTAGCAGCAGAATTTGAATAATGCGTAAAAGCGTGGAGACAATTAACCTATAAGTGTTGCATTATAAATTACGGATCAATGAATATTTCGTAAACATACCATCAACACTTCATCGTATAAAAATTAGAAAAGAAGGTCTACGTTATGTCAGAAGTGAAAGCAACAAGATTAAGTAAGATAGCGAGTGAATTCAATGTCGGGATTTCTACGATTGTAGATTTCCTCAAAAAGAAAGGACATGAAGTTGATGCAAACCCTAATTCAAAGGTAGCGCCTGAATTATATGCATTACTTTCTAAGGAATTCAGCTCTGACATCACGGCTAAGAAGGAATCGGAGCGTGTCAATTTGCGGAGTCTCAGAGAAAAGAAAGAAACCATTGATCTCACAAATCAGGTTGTCGATCATGTTCAGGAAGAAGAAGATGCTGAACCAGAGATATTGATAAAAGACACTTCATTGGGAAAAAAAACGCCGTTATACAGCGAGCCACA
The DNA here is from genome assembly GCA_031551935.1 of Bacteroidales bacterium. Taxonomy (GTDB): domain Bacteria; phylum Bacteroidota; class Bacteroidia; order Bacteroidales; family UBA4181; genus JAIRLS01. Next base: position 6,183 of record JAVBMZ010000070.1, on the reverse strand, counting down.
CAAAGAAGTAGAGATCAAAATTGTTGGGAAAATTGATATTGACAAAAAACCTGCTAAATCCGAAATTCCTGCTAAAGGAGTTATTCCTAAAAAAGAATCCAAACCTGCACAAGAAGAACCCGTTGCAGAGTCTCCGGTTCTTGAGATTCAAGCGGAGGAAACTGCTCCTGCAAAGACAGATATTACAGAGAAACTCGTCGAACCTGAAATAGCATCACCTCAGGCAGAAAGTACAACAGAGACTGTTGCTACTGCAGAATCCGTTGAAGTGGAACGCCGTCTAATCGAACAGGAGGTAGTGGATACGGAATTGAAAGTTGTTGGAAAAATAGATCTTACGTCGATCAATCAGCGGACAAGACCACAAAAAAAGACTAAAATACAACTTGAAAAAGAGCGTAAGGAAAGAACACAGCAATATAAGGATAATGTTGCTAAGGTTTCTTCCGAAGTAGAACCTCACGAACATAATTCTGAAAATCAAGTAGATGTAAAGAAAGGGCGTGAAAAAGAGATAGATATTGTTCGGCCGGATATTAAACTATCTGGTCCCACCGTAGTTGGAAAAATAGATTTACCGGTTGATAGGAAATCTGATTCAGATGACGATACAAGAAAGAAGAGGAAACGAATCCGTAAGGATAAAGAGAAAATTGTCGTTGAAGAAAAAGGTGGAAGTGGAAGTGCCAAAAAAGTTGAGCCAGCTCAAAATAGGTTGAAAAAGAAAAAAGCTTTTCGTGTAGAGGTGAATGAAGAGGATGTTCAAAAACAGATCAAAGAAACTCTTTCCCGATTGACTTCAAAAAACGCAAAATCTAAGAGTTCCAAATATCGACGCGATAAACGGGATGCTTTTAGCCAAAAAATGCAGGAAGAAGTTGAACAACAGCAACTTCAAAAAAATGTGCTGAAAGTTACCGAATTCGTCTCTGTCAACGAATTGGCTTCAATGATGAATGTGCCTGTTAATCAGGTAATATCGACTTGCATGAGCATGGGGCTGTTTGTATCGATCAATCAACGATTGGATGCTGAAACCATGGTATTGGTGGCTGATGAGTTTAATTACAAAGTGGAATTTATCACGGCAGACTCGCAGGAAGTGCTTACAGAAGATGTCGATAGTGAAGAAGATCTGAAACCACGTCCTCCTATTGTGACTGTGATGGGACACGTGGATCATGGTAAAACAAAATTACTTGATTATATCCGTAATGCTAATGTAATTGCTGGCGAAGCGGGTGGAATCACACAGCATATTGGTGCGTATAGTGTCGTTTTAGATGATGGTCGCCGCATCACATTCCTTGACACCCCTGGCCATGAGGCTTTTACTGCGATGCGTGCTCGTGGGGCAAAAATTACAGACGTAGTGATCATCGTGGTTGCTGCTGATGACGGAGTAAAACAACAAACCGTCGAAGCAATTAACCATGCCTCGGCTGCCGGAGTTCCTATTGTATTTGCCATCAATAAAATTGATAAAGCAGATGCCAATCCTGACAAAGTAAAGGAAGAATTGGCGCAAATGCACTATTTGGTTGAAGAATGGGGTGGTAAATACCAATCGCAGGAAGTTTCAGCAAAAGCTGGTCTCAATATTGATTTATTGTTGGAAAAGGTATTGTTGGAAGCGGAAATGCTCGAATTAAAGGCTAATCCGGACAAAAAAGCTGTCGGTTCAGTGATAGAATCTTCATTGGATAAAGGCCGTGGCTATGTGGCTACTATATTGGTGCAAAATGGTACACTTCATACGGGAGATGTCGTATTAGCAGGAAATTATACAGGACATGTCAAAGCCATGTATAATGAACGTAACCAAAAAATAGAGGACGCGGGTCCGTCAACACCTGTTTTGATATTAGGTTTGGATGGCGCACCGCAAGCGGGTGATATATTTAATGTCATGGATGACTTCCGTGAAGCAAGGGATATTGCAGCTAAACGTAGTCAATTACAGCGTGAACAAGGGATGCGTACTAAGAAGCATATTACGCTTGACGAAATTGGCCGTCGTATCGCCATTGGTAATTTCCAGGAACTGAATGTTATCGTCAAAGGAGATGTCGATGGTTCGGTAGAAGCGTTGTCTGATTCACTCATCAAACTATCTACCCCCGAAATACAAGTGAACGTGATTCATAAGGCTGTTGGGCAGATTTCCGAATCAGATGTTTCTTTAGCTACTGCCTCTAATGCCATTATTATCGGCTTCCAGGTCAGGCCATCGCAAGGTGCCCGTAAATTAGCCGAACAGGAACAAATTGATGTACGTATCTATTCTATCATATACGATGCCATTGAAGAAATCAAATCGGCAATGGAAGGTATGCTTTCTCCAGAAATAAAAGAAGAGATCACCGCTACACTTGAGGTGCGGGAAGTATTTAAGATTACTAAGGTGGGTACTATTGCAGGTTGTATCGTCCGTGAAGGTAAGATAACGCGCGGCAGCAAAGTACGTGTCATTCGTGATGGTATTGTTATCCACACCAGCGAATTGGGTTCGCTCAAACGTTTCAAAGAAGATGTCAGAGAAGTATCGACAGGTTATGAGTGTGGATTGGATATTTTGAATTTTAATGACATACAAGTGGGTGATATCATCGAAGGATATCAGGAAGTAGAAGTGAAGAAAAAACTATAACCTGCTTTTATCGAAAGGTTCATCAAGAAAGCTATTATCTTCCGCATTGTAAGAAAAATGTGGCATTTTTTCTATAGGGTATTGTTGCATCCATTGTAAAGAAGATAATTGCAATGATGATCCATCAATGGATGATGGTAGGATAGCGGAATTATAACAACGAACTACCATATCAAGCTGTATGTCGTAATTGTTGTATGTTTTTGTAACGCTAATCTTGTGTGATTCATGCGTATCATCAATGCTAATAGTGCATGTACGTTGGTCAAAATCTGCGTAAATTTTCCCATTGTCGTAAATCAATTCGCAACAACGCTTACGATAATTTGGAAGAATAAATTTGCCAGTGGTTAATAAAAATTCTACATCTCCAGCTTTACCGGAGCACGAAAAATAAGTTGCTTTTTTATCTCCGTAATCACCTATGCTCCATGATAGGTTTTCATATGGTTCCTTGCCTAATATCATTTTGCTGAGTAATACAGCGTGTAAGAATGTTTCCATATACTGTCCGCCGTATTCTTCCTGCAAGGTCCATTCCCTTGTTTCTTCTTTTTCTAGGATTTGTATGGTACAGTTCCGTAATTTTCCTAATTTGGTAACAAGATGAGGTAAATTTTCTTTCTTGGCACTTGAATAGAACGACAAATATTTTTCATAAAAAGAATATGGACGAAAAATGTAAGTCAAAGGGAGCGCTTTTTCCAAATAGTAATAATTTAATGAAAAAACACGTTTCCATTGCGGTTTTTGCATGCAACCTTCCAAAAGCTTCAGTTCCGATCGGAGAGAAGTTATAGGCTTTTCCACGGCGATAAAAATATTTTTGTCCATCCATTGTTCTAAAATAGACAGGTGTGCATATGATGGGGTCGCAATCCAAAGAATTGTAGCATCTTGAATCATAACCTCTAATTCTGATATTTCTATGAAATTCTCAACATGCAAACTATAGTGATTGAATGCTGCGGCGTCAATCATACATCCCGCTTTGTTAAATATATGGACTTGATGCTTGGATAATACTCTTTTTAAGGCGCGTAATAGACGCTGACTTACCACATCGCCAGCGCCAATAACATAAATACGTATACTGCTCTTTATTCGTTCAGAAGGCAAAATTGTGATGATAATACCGATAACCATCGCAATATATATGATATTTAGTATATTAACATAAAGAGGGGGAGGAGTATTGGTTGCATCTGATATACCGATCATTGCCTTAAGTACGGACGTGAAGCTAATATGTTCAAGCGCAGAAACGCATATAGATTGGGAAACGATAATTATCGGGAGTAATATAAAAAATTCTAATGGATGGTAAATGCTATATTCCTTTTCATAAAATCTTCGGAAAATACAATAATATAGTATCCACACAATGGATTCTATCAAATAATAAATGGCAATGATTTGATACCATAACGGATAACACGGTGCATATAGTTTTGAAAAAAGAAAGAGGAAACAAAGGAAAATGATAAAATAGAGTTCAACCAACAATGCAGGAACATTGGTGCGTTTGCTTTTATAATCTTTGTTGTTTTGGGTTGAATATTTTTTTCGATAAATAAATTTCAAAATTTGGAGTAGAGAGAATATTCTTAAGAACCAGATGGTATAAAGGAATAAAAAGGATAATACAGAAACAGAATTTTGCCATTTCCATGTCTCCTTATTAGGGAGAGTTGTAATTTCGTTGATAAATTGAAACATAAAATATCATTTATTTGAACTAAAATTAATGCTTTTGATACAAAATTTGTGTTCATGCAAATATAAACAGATAATCATGGAAAAAGAAAATTGGACAGATACATATTGTTGTTCTATCTTTGAAAATTCTTTTTATTAAATGTTTGGATGGGAACAAAAGTAGCAGTGGGCTTATCGGGTGGTGTCGATTCAAGTGTCGCGGCATGGCTCCTGAAACAACAAGGTTTTGACTTAATCGGGTTGTTTATGATCAACTGGCACGATACGGAAGGTACGCTTTCGGGAGATTGTCCATGGATGGATGATATTATTTTTGCACAGTTGACCGCCCGTAAACTTGACATCCCTTTTGAAGCAGTCGATCTCAGTGCCGCTTATCGTCAACGGGTGGTTGACTACATGTTTGAGGAATATCGTCGTGGACGCACGCCAAACCCAGATATATTATGTAATCGTGAAATCAAGTTTGATTTGTTTGTACAGGCTGCTATAAATCATGGCGCACAATATGTTGCTACAGGACACTATTGCCGGAAGGATACCATCATGATCAATGGTACGGAAACATATCGACTGTTGGCGGGTGTCGATCCCGGTAAAGATCAAAGTTATTTCTTGTGCCAATTGTCGCAGCAACAGCTTGCGTCGGCAATGTTCCCTATTGGACACCTACTGAAATCAGAAGTGCGGCGTATAGCCGAAAATAACGGGTTAGTAACAGCCCGTAGGAAGGATTCACAAGGTATTTGTTTTGTCGGCAAAGTTGATTTACCTGTTTTTCTGCAGCAAAAATTAGAAGCTAAAGACGGCGTGATTGTCGAAATACCAAGTGATAGTGAAGTCTTTAAGCGCAAGATCCTCCCTTATGATTTGCATGAAAAACTACAGGCGCTATCTAGTCCATATACCTATCACCTATCCGATGGAAAAATCGTCGGTAAGCATCGTGGTGCCCATTTTTTTACCATTGGTCAGCGTAAAGGATTAAATGTGGGGGGGATGATGGACCCACTTTTTGTGATAGGTCTTGATGTGGAAAATAATATCCTATATACAGGACAGGGTGATCAGCATCCCGGTTTGTATCGTACTGCCTTATTCATTGCCAACCGTGATATTCATTGGATTCGTCCTGATCAGGCACTGCAATTGATGGAAGAACGCCGGATGCGGATAAGGATACGCTATCGTCAACCTTTGCAGGATGCTACTTTATATCAAATGCCAGAAGGCCTTTATGTCTTCTTTGATGAACCGCAACGCGGCGTTACTCCGGGACAATTTGCTGCCTGGTATCATGACGATGAGTTGATGGGTTCAGGCGTTATCAACTAAAATACTGTTGTCTGAAAATCAAGAAGTGCAGGGTTGACGCATCAAAAATCATCAAAACTTAAAAATCGGATACATTGATATTCCTGATTCAATACAAAAATGAAAATAGCTAAATTCCGCTATAAAATAGCGATAAGCCACTATATAGTAGCTAAAAACAACAATTTTATAGCGATCTTCCGCTATGAAATAGCTAAAAATAGCTATAAAGTTGTCAAAATTGGCTGATGAGTGTCAGGGTAGCCGGTTATCTAAACTCAAACAGACTATCATGGCCATAACAGTCCGTCGCTGCAATGACAAACCCGTCTATCGGACGGTCGAAACAGTCTGGAAAAATTAGATGTGTTTTCTTGAATCCAATGAATAAATTTGATAAAATCGTGGATGTTATATACTTTTACCGGTCAATTTAATTTATCAAAATAAACGAACATGAACTTTCCCGACAATTTGAAATACACCCGCGAACATGAATG
>JAVBMZ010000191.1:0-3691 GCA_031551935.1 Bacteroidales bacterium | reverse complement strand
GAAAGCCCGAAACAACCTATTAAGGTAATTATTAAAGACAGGGCGCTTTCAAGCCAGATTAGGATAAGCGGTATTCCTGAAGAATCATGCCCCGGAAGCAGCACTACCATTTATTTATCAGCTTACGATGGCAATAATCCTATTGCCAATCCCGTATTCAAGTGGTATCGAAGAAGTGATAAAGGCGGCGGATATTTTAACATCAGTAATGAATTCACAACCGACCCTTTGACAAGTACCACAACATACTATGTTACCTTAGAATATCCGGGACACTGTGAGAGTAGCCTGGCTGCATCAGTGCGTATAAACATAAATGATTCGCAATCCCCGTCTATTGGCTTCCCTAAAGATAAAGAAAAGATAACAGTTGCCACTGAGCCAGGAGAATGTTATGCGCTGGCTTCCAATGCCCTAAAGGAACTTCCGACGGTATCAGATAATTGTACTTCAGAACAACAGTTGTTGCAATCTTTGTTCAATGATGCACCAAGCATTTTTGGGGTTGGCACTACCAATGTCACATGGCGAGTAGAAGATGCGAAAGGTAATGGGAACTCGTTTGACCAAGAGATTACCGTCGATGATATGGAACTGCCTAAAATTATAAGTTGGCCGGAAAATAAAGAGTTTTTCATTGACGAAGGAGAAAATTTTTCAGATGCATATTATTACGAGCAACTTATCAGTTATTCTGATAACTGTCCCAATGTTAAGGCAGAACGTATCGAAGGGCCTGCCAGCGGTGAAAGATTCCCGTTAGGGGAAACAGTTGTAAGATATATCATCTCTGATGCCGTTAATAATTATATTGTTCGTGACTTCAAGGTGGTAGTACAACGTCCATACCGTGAATTGGAAGTGTCTTTAGCAGCTCCTACCAATGAAATATGTCCTGGGCAATTAGTAACCTTGACACCGCGTATTAGTGGAGGTAGCGGAACCTACACTTACACCTGGACTCCCCGTTCATGGACAAAAGCTGTGTTAGAGGATTATCCGCTTACCACAACTACTTATACGGTTACTGTTAATGATGGAATCGGCGCTCCCAAAACAAAAAGCGTCACCGTTTCCGTATCGAAAGTAGACCCGGTAAAGCTTACCTATAATGGTCGTGTAGACGAAATTCTTGAAGGAAATGAAGTAGTGGTAAGTGCAACTTCTGGATTCGATAATTATAAATTCTTGCTCAATAACAAAGTAATGCAAAATATTGGCACCAACAACCAACTTGCTTTTATGGCTGAGTTAGGAACTTATAAAATTAATGTATTTGCTACGGATGCCGAACATTGCGTTGCCCAGGATCAATTAACCATAGATGTAGAAAGTAAGAAACTTCCAAATGTATTTACTCCCAACAAAGATGGGAAAAATGATATATTCTTGGAAGGCTATGACTTGACAGTTTTTAGTCGTTCGGGCGAACTATTGTATCAAGGGACTACAGGATGGGATGGAATCTATAAAGGGAAACTTCTTCCCCAAGGCACCTATTTATATGTGGTTAAGCGAACCATGGTTAATGGAGAACACCGGATATACAAAGGCACTGTAACTTTAAAACTATGATTCTCCCCAGCAACATGAAGAAACCCATTTTCACACTTGTTTTTGTCCTTTGTGCGGCGATCGCTTCGTTCGCCCAAAGTGATCCCATGTTTCTTCAACAAACCAATAATCGTGGAATCATCAACCCAGCTGTAACCGGCAAAGGCGGAGACGTTAATTTTGCGTTAGGCATACGTCAACAATGGGTTGGATTCTCAGGACCCATGACGCTTGCGTTAAACGGAGGTGGTTTCGTCAAAGAAATCCGTTCAGGGATCGGATTAAATTGGATTTCAGATGAGTTTGGGCCGCGAGCAACCCAAAATATCAAATTAAATTACGCATATTATATTCCATTCGGAGATGTGGCGTTTTTATCATTAGGTTTAGGAATGGGTATACTCAACAGTACATATGACGAATCCGGTTTTTTTGCAATGGATGGTGAAGACGAAATACTCACCTATACCATCGACTCAAAAATGTCGCCTGATTTTGATTTTGGACTTGAGTTTAATGCTCGATATTTTGAGGTCGGTGCCTCCGTAACACACCTAACGTCTTTATATGAAAAAGAGGGCTTGATGCAGCCCATGCGAAATATATATTCTTATGCACGTGCCAAACTACCCATAAACAAGCACTGGGATTTTATCCCGGGAGTTACTTGGTATAATACGGAAAAACTGAATGCATATGAAGTAAGTACCGCGTTCCGGTATGAAAATAATCTCTGTGTTACCCTGGTGTATCGTACTCCTAAAACATTTGGCATATCAGCTGGCATCAATATATACAAGGGACTGCGGTTTGCTTATTCCTTCGATTACGGAATGGATTATCTGAGTAGTTATAATAAAGGTTCACACGAAATTTTGGTTTCGTATAATATTCCCCTTAACACATCGTATGTAAATAACAAGTTGCGTTTTTTCCAGTGGAAAATGTTTTAAATAAGCGCATCAAAGTAATTAAATCTGATAAACAACAATCACCAGACATGAATTTGTATTTTCAGAAAATGGGGGAACATGGTATTCCACTTATCATATTACATGGATTGTATGGAAGTTCTGATAACTGGATGTCCATTGCACGCAAATTATCTGCAAACTATAAAGTTTTTGTTCCAGATATGCGCAATCACGGCAGATCGCCATTCCATGCCGTACACACCTACCCGGTGATGGCTATGGATGTGTTACATTTTATGGATGTTCATGACATCCCGCAATGCATATTATTAGGACATTCGATGGGTGGAAAAGTTGCCATGCATGTTACAGCCAACGCTCCTCAAAGGGTATTGAAGTTGATCATTGATGATATTGCACCAGTTAACTATGCTTCACTAACAGATTATTCACCACTTGCCATTGAACATTTGGGCGTTATGGACACAATGTTGCGTACTGATTTAACACGATATTCCAAACGCGAAGAAATCGATCGGGCATGGGAATCGTCTATTCCTGATGCGAGCGTGCGCCAATTTTTATTGAAGAATATACAACGGGGAGAGAATCATCAATTTAGCTGGCGACTTAATATCAAAGCGCTTGTAAAAAATCTGCCGCATATACTCAACGGTATGGACGAATTGGAATTGAATAAGGGGCATCGTATTGAAAATATTCCTACCTTATTTCTAAAGGGTGAATTATCTCCTTACATAACATCCGAAATGTATCCATTCATCCGGCAGGCCTTTCCTTGGGCACAAATTGTTACCATCCCCCACGCAGGACATTGGATGCATGTGGAAGAACCTGAACTATTTTTAGATGCGGTAACCCGATTTTTAAAGGAAAGAAAAATCAATCCTCATGACAACGACACTATGATGCATGAGTTTGTGAAGTGTGGTTCGTAGCCCTCGTCTAATTATATAATTCCTAATTCAAAGATTGGCTTCGCCGAGCTAAAGGTTAACTTCGGTGATCTCGCTTTGTTTACGCACAACGATCTGTATATTAATCCGTAACATCATTACATCCGAATAGGTAACGATTTAGAAACGACTTAAATGCTCTATAAAACACTGTTTTGCTTGTTCAAATAACTCTATTTCGACTCAAAAGTATATTTTCTTTTTGGTTTTAAAATTGAAATTTGAAAAATAAATACTTTTGCCTCG
>JAVBMZ010000205.1:0-5308 GCA_031551935.1 Bacteroidales bacterium | reverse complement strand
CCATCAGCAGTAAGAAATTGTAACACATCAGATTGAGGCAAATTGATCTTTTCGGTTTTCCCCGAATGCATATCTGTGGCAACTAATTTTTCATAATCAAGAATTTTTACCACAGGGGAACCATTAATTGTTTTGGGTGGTGAATTACGGTAAGCATTAATCATGGCAATGATTTCTTCGGCTCCGGATTTGCCCGTTTTTACCACTGAAATTCCTTTTTCCTTGTAAAAATGGTATTCAGTATAAATTTCTAACAGGATATCGAATAATGTTTTACCTTGTTCTTTGGCCCATGCAGCTATTTCAGCGAAAAACGAGCAAGACATGACGGCATCCTTGTCACGGACAAACTCACCGCACAGATAACCATAGCTTTCTTCTCCGCCCCCGATGAATATTGTCTTTCCTTCGTTTTGATGAATAATATCGGCAATCCATTTAAATCCTGTAAGTACATCGTAGCAAGGCACATGATACTTAGCAGCAATTTCGGCCAGCAATTCGGTGGTAACAATTGTTTTGACAATGTATTCTTTTCCACGCAATTTTCCCAGTTCTTTCCATCGTTTGATGAGATAATAAATCAATATGGCAGCCGACTGATTGCCGTTGAGAATTTCCCATTCGCCCTTCCCGTTTTTTACGGCTATACCCACACGGTCGGCATCAGGATCCGTACCCATCACAATATCAGCATCAACCTCTTTAGCTTTTTGCATTGCCAGATTGAGCGCTGCAGATTCTTCCGGATTTGGGGACTTCACCGTCGGAAAATTACCATCCGAAACATCCTGCTCCGGAATATGGTAGATGTTAGAAAAACCTTTCTTTTTTAGAGCCATGGGCACTAACATGACCCCTGTTCCATGAATAGGCGTATATACAATTTTTAAATCTTTATGATGCTCAATGGCTTCAGGGGATAATGCCAGACCGAGGATAGCATCTGTATAGGCTTCATCAACATCCTTGCCAATGCTGGTAACAAGCTCTTTCGGTCCATTAAACTTTACCGATTCTATAGTTGTTTTAGATACTTCAGCAATAATGGCTTTGTCATGTGGTGGAATAACCTGTCCGCCATCGTCCCAATAAGCTTTATATCCGTTATACTCTTTAGGATTATGTGATGCAGTGATCACAACGCCACTTTGGCATCCGAAATGTCGAACGGCAAATGATAGCTCAGGTGTAGGCCGCAACGATTCGAATAGGTAGACTTTAATGCCATTAGCAGCAAAAACACCTGCGGTTGTTTCGGCAAATAAACGGCTGTTGTTACGGCTGTCATGCGCAATTGCCACTTTGATTTGTGGCAGATTGGCAAAGTTCTTTTTCAGATAATTGCACAAACCTTGGGTAGCCATCCCTACGGTATATATGTTCATACGATTGGTGCCCACTCCCATGAGACCTCGTAAACCACCAGTTCCAAACTCCAGATTTTTATAAAAACACTCCGTCAATTCAGCCGGATGGTTATCTATCATATCTTTTACTTTTGCACGGGTTTCCTTATCGAAAGCATCCGAAAGCCACAATGCAGCTTTAGCTTTTACTTCTTGAAGCATGTTATCGTTATTGATCATGACATTGTTGATTATAGTATGTTTCAAAAATACAAAAAAAATGAACAAAGCAAATAAGAATTATCTTTTTACGGATGCTTTTGTTATCGAAAAAATAATTATCTTTGCAGCCGCAAACGACAAGGACCCGTAGCTTAATTGGATAGAGCATCTGACTACGGATCAGAAGGTTGGGGATTCGAGTTCCTCCGGGTCCGCTGATAACAAAGACACCTGTAAGAAACCTTACAGGTGTCTTTGTTTTGTAGATACACCATTTGTGCACAACCTGTTGAATGAAACACTATATTGAATAAATCCTATATAGAACTCATTTTCAACGATATTTTAAAATTATCGAAGCGTAAGGTAATGAGCATGTTATGCCTACTAAAGTCGGTTCTATTCTACTATCAACGATAGCCCTGCAATAGTTGGGTCAACTTTTTGCGAGTGACAGAAATTCTACTTTTCACAGTACCTATATTCAATCCAAGTATACCAGCTATTTCTTTGTATTTATAGCCTTGCATGTACATTTTGAATGGAATCCTAAGTTCTTTCGGCAACTTATCAATGACTTGGTTGATTTCTTTTTCCCGATAGGCAGAATCCGGCGCAGCATTGGATGTATCATTATTTTGACCAAGCAAAAACAAATCTTTGGAAGAATCCAGAATAGTACTGCGCCGTGTGATCATCCTATAATTATTGATAAACGTATTTTTCATGATCATGTAGGTCCATGCCTTCATGTTGGTTGACTCCCGAAACAGTTTTTGGTTTGCAAGCGCCTTTAAAAAGGTATCTTGCAACAGATCTTTTGCATCATTTTTATTGGCAGTTAAACTTAGCGCAAATCCGGTTAAAGGCTTTTCAAGACTGACCAATTGATCACAGAATTCTAAAGTTTTCATATCCAGATGATTTTTATAAATGAGGATTATGGTGAATAAAATATATGCTTGTCGGTTTTTGATAGTATTATCAATCATTGAATAGTATATTCATTATTTAAACTATATTAAAAAGACTATATTTATAGTTTATTAAAATGTTGCATCTTGCGAAAATGCAAGGATCGAAAGATTTCCCTCAGACGTTACAACAATTCGAGAGGAAAATTAACCATGCCGCTTGTTTCCATTAAGGAGCCGGGATATAACTCAATACCTAAACATTGCTCCTCTACAATGCCGTAGGGAAAATGAATGCCGAAATTGATCAATGTGCTATAGCCGAAGCGAGATAAAAAATTTTTATGTCCTAAAGAAATTATAGAGCCGTATCCCAATTCACGTGCTCTTTGATGGGCGTTATTTACCAATATGGAACCGATTCCCAATTCCTGATATTCGGGCATAACTGCAACTTGTGCAAATCCTAAGGACGGATATATGTAATTTATTGATATCCTGACGAGGTGGATATGCCCAACGATTTTGTTTCCATCTATTTCAGCTACTAATGACAATTCAGGAATAAAACTTTCTGAATGGCGAGTTTTGGTTAATGATAAATATTTGTTAAAATCAGTGTGTTGCACAGGAAGAAACGCCCGTTCAATTAAATCTGTTATCACTGGATAATCAGCTTCATTTGCTTTTCTTATGTGAATCATTTTAAAATGCTTTAGTTAAAGTAATATGTTTATCACTAAATAATTATTGATACATAAAAATATATGAACGAAGCATGTTAAATGTAGTATTGTGCAAAGAAATATACTTTTAAATATAATAAAATATGTTGTCAAAAACAACCACTAAAGTATTATTTTCTAAAATAAGGTATAGTTTGATAGAATATGCATTTAACGCAAATAATGAATACCTTGATTTTGCGTTTTATGAAAATGAATAAATCCGATACGAATTGAATGCTGGTAAGTGAAAGGATATCAAGAATATCTATAATTCCCTGATGTGAAATTAATGTATTGAAAATCAATAATATACCGCTTATTGTAAAATGAATTATTAAAAAATAAAAGGAATAGGATATAATTAACCATTTCAAAAACAAAACATACCTTGTGTTGTTTACATATCAATTATTTAAATCGCACGTGGGAGTCTGCTATCTTTATTCCGGGCACGGTTAAAAAGAGAGGCAAAAACAAAGAATTAATTAAGTCATCAATAAAAAATCATAAGCAATGAACAAATTTTTTTTATGCACTGTGTCAACAATTGCTATTGTAGTATCTTCTTTGGTTTCATGTAATTCAAAGTCAGGAAATGATAAAAGTGAAAAGGATAAAGTAGAAAAAATGCTCAATGAGGAGAGCTTATCCAACAAAGTTCTTTCGGTAGAAGAACAAGCAAAGCTGACTCCTGATGCTGTATTGGACATATTGAAACAAGGGAATCAAGATTTTACAGAAGACAACCTGACTGTACGAAACAATTCGGTTCGGGTACGCGAAGCCGCACTGGGCCAATATCCCAAAGCTGCCATTGTATCATGCCTTGATTCCCGTGTACCGGTTGAGGATGTATTTCATAGGGGTATTGGTGATATATTTGTAGCCCGTGTCGCCGGCAATTTTGTGAATGAGGATATATTGGGTAGTTTAGAGTTTGCCTGCAAAGTGTCTGGCGCTAAGCTCATTGTTATTCTGGGACATGAACATTGCGGTGCTATCAAATCGGCCATAGATGATGTTAAACTTGGGAATATTACTGCCATGTTAAGTAAAATTCAACCGGCTGTTGTTATGGCAAAAACTACATTTGATGGTGACAAGGTTTCTGCCAATCCTAAGTTTGTGGATTCTGTATGCACCTTTAATATAAAGCATGCAATGGATGAAATACGTTCGAAAAGTCCTATATTGAAAGAAATGGAGGATAAGGGTGAAATAAAAATTGTTGGTGGTGTTTACCATATGGAAACCGGAAAAGTAGTCTTTTTATAATTGTCCGAATTTTTAAGAAACTGTTTAAAAATGGAACTTTTATTTAATTAACCGGAATTTTTCTTCAAAATCTTCCTTATTTGCTTTTATCTGCTCAAAAAAATCCTTTACTGCTATTTTCATTTTGTTACTTTTTAAAAACTAAAAAATTAGGTTTGATACACCGTCCCACTTCAATCTCCCATACGTTTCATTCAGATGAGGAAATTCGTTCTGCCGGATATACGTCGTCAGTCCTGAATGTTTTTCGATGCTGAAACTGCCGTATCCGGGCATAAACGTTGGCGTTGCGGCTCGGTAAACGACAACATTGTCGATGAAAGCCGATAATTCCGCCTTCTGTCGGTCGTCCTCCAAAAGGCGGGAATAATAGTCTTCGAAATCGAAAAACAGATGATACGTATTTCTGTCGAAATGCTGTATTTCTGCGACATTTACTTCTTTTGTTCCGGTGATGTTGGATTTTATTCAATCGGCCAATGCAGGCAATGCGGATGTCCGGATGACGCTTATGGTCGTAGTCGCATCGTACAAAAGATTGCTCTTCAGTGCAACGGACTGCCCTTCGGCAAAGGAAAATGCCGACAGGATGAAAAATATGCAAAAAACGTATTTCATAACATACTCCGATTCAAAAAACCAGCAAGGACAATTGGCACATGAATGCTACACCGCTTATCCACTGAAAGTTTAATCAAATATAAAAACCACAAAAACTAAAATTATAGTATTGTGAATATATTTTTATTTTTATTTGAAATAAAATACGCCATCAAAAACCAATGTAAAAGGATTTTCTTCCAAAAAGGGATGTTCACCC
>JAVBMZ010000116.1:0-10802 GCA_031551935.1 Bacteroidales bacterium | reverse complement strand
ATTCATTAAAAAAGTAACGATATGAAAACTTTAGTTTACTTTTTATTTGTAGTGGTATTTTATATCTTCGAGTGAAAATATAGAGTTATTTGAGCAAGAAAATCAATGTATTGTAAAGCAATTCAATCGTTACCCATTCGGATGTAATGGCACTTTTGCACATTAATATATAGAGAGTTACATTAAAAAAATGCAATCTTGGCGGAGCTAATTACAAACTCAACCGAACGCTGTGTTCTGTAAAACAAGCTAATAGCGTTGAGTGGAACCTGCCCGTCCAAGTCAGGTGGGGTCAAATAATCAGAATCGACTTACTTAACAGGGATGTATTATGGATTAGTTTATTTTGCAGCTTCCTATTTCCGGGCCAAGACATAATGCTTCATTCAACGCTATAATCGCCTCTTTGTATTGTTCGCGATGAATCACAAATTGCATGTTTACTTGTCTTAAGGACTGACTGAATGCTTCGATATTAATGCAACGATCGTGTAAAGCATTTGCAGCACGCCCCATCATTCCGGGTAAGGCGATATTAGTGCCCATACAGCATACCATAGCTACAGGTTTGTTGACGACCTCTTCATAGTGACTGTTTAGTTCGGCAACTAAAGCAGCTACTTTTGGGGAATCCCATACTACCATGGTAATACAGTTGGCATTAGTCGATTTCAGGATGTAGCTAATACCATGACGATAGAATATCTCCATGATTTTCATGTCAAATCCAACCTCTCCAACCATCATCGGGTCGTAAATCTCAATCGCTATTACTTTGTCGGTACCAGACACGATCTCCACCTTGGATGTAGGACTGATGTAATTCCGGGTAATCAATGTGCCATCGTGTTGAGGTTCAAAAGTATTCTTGATGCGAATATTGATGCCGTTCATTTCAAGCGGTTTAGATGCTTTCGGATGAATGGCTTCCATCCCGATATCAGCCAGTTGATCAGCAATGATAAAGCTGGTGTGTCCTACAGGAACACATTTCTCTTCGCCAACAATATTAGGATCGGCGCTTGAGAGGTGATATTCTTTGTGGATGATGGCTTCGTCGGCTTTTACTTCCACGGCTATTTTGCTGAATGTTACTTCGGAATATCCCCTGTCAAAAGCACGCATGATACCTTCCGTGCCTTTCGTATAACCTGTTGCTACACAGAGTGTTTTGGAGAAATCAATGTGTTGGAAAGCTTTTTTAATACGTTCGTCGATAGTGAGAGGTTCGGAATCATAAAAGCCGCATAAATCAACAAATGTGGCATTTATCCCATTGCTATTCAATATATTCGTTGAGTTAAACGCCGAGTGAGCTTCGCCAATAGAAGCCAATATTTCACGTGCTGCCAGATAGAGATCTTTTTTGTTGACATATCCTGATGCGACTACTTTAGCCATGCTGTTTAGGTAGTGGCGTGCCTGCGCAATACGTTTTTTAATGAATTGGTCAGCTTCGGCTTGGGATAATTTAATATCCTCAAATTGACTGTTAATTTCAATCAGTTTGCTGCACAAGTCATCCAGTGCTGTTTCGTAATCCTCGTTGTTGTAAAACTTGGTGTAAATACCCGGTTGCCCCGATTTTTTATGTTCCAGCAGCCAATTGGTCACATTGTTGTATGCTGATACCACAAAAATGCGATTATACAGTTGATCTTGTGTTCTGTTGCCCAATACAATATTGTGCAACACATCATGGAACTTCGACATCGAAGTGCCGCCTATTTTTTCGACAGTTAACATATATTTGTGAAAATATGGCAAAAAAAAGCATCAAAAGTGTTTTTTGATGCTTTTTTTGATATAAATATTTAATTATTCGGAAACGACATCAAAATCAATATCTACATATACATCTTTATGCAACTTGATTTTTGCTTTATACGAACCTACTTCTTTAATTTGGTCTCCTTGTATGCTAATATTCTTGCGGTCTACTTCAATGCCTTTTTCTTGTAATGCTTCAGCTATTTGAATTGTATTTACCGAACCGAATATTTTACCTGTAGAGCTGGTCTTAGCGCCAATCGTAAGTTTCAAACCATCCATTTTAGCAGCTACTTTTTCAGCCTCAGCCCTAATTTTTGCCTCTTTATGTGCCCGTTGCTTGATGTTTTCTGCTAGCATTTTTTTTGCCGACGGAGAAGCAATGATTGCAAATCCTTGAGGAATAAGATAATTACGTGCATATCCGTCTTTGACAATCACTACATCGTCTTTCGACCCCAATTTATTTACGTCTTGTTTTAATATGACTTCCATGTTTTCAATCTCCTCTTTTTATTTCATCAAATCGGTAACATACGGTAATATGGCCAAATGCCTGGCACGTTTAATCGCAGTCGCCACTTTTCTTTGATACTTCAATGAAGTACCGGTAAGTCTGCGCGGAAGAATTTTGCCTTGTTCATTCAAAAATTTCTTCAAAAATTCAGGGTCTTTGTAATCAATATACTTGATACCCATTTTTTTGAAACGGCAATATTTCTTTCTTTGTACATCAACCGCTACAGGGGTTAAATATCTTATTTCTGATTGATTTTGTGCCATGGTTTATTCCTCCTTTTTTTGTACAGATGATTGTTCTTGTTTCTTTTTTCTCCTTTTTTCACTGTATTCTACAGCATATTTATCCATTGCAAACGTTAGGAAACGAATGACACGTTCGTCACGACGGTATTCGGTTTCCAATTTTTGGATAAAAGCGCCGTCAGATTGGAATTCGATGAGATAATAAAATCCTGTACTTTTTTTCTGGATGGGATAAGCTAATTTGCGCAAGCCCCAATCCTCTTCATAAACAACTTTGCCTCCTTCGCCTTCAATGAGACCTTTGAATTTTTGGACCGCTTCCTTCATCTGGGCGTCAGATAAAACGGGAGTTACGATGAAAACAGTCTCGTAATGATTTAACATAAACAATTAATAATAAATGATTTACTATGATTTTATAGCTTTTTATAAGCTCACAAAAATAGTCTTCTTTTTGGTTTGCACAAAATTTAGTTGTATTTTAGTATGATCGTAGCATAAATTTTTGGCGAACTGTACTGTATACAGAAAAACAATCATGCGGTTTTTTGTCGGTTGTTCATCGATAGAAAACCGCATGACATGTCATGAAAAAGCTTATGATGCTGTGACTTTGACTCTTTCTTCCTGGGTCATGGCGGCTAATTGTTTTACTTTTTCCATATTTAATCCTAATCCGTTTGCTACACGGGTGCCATAGTCAGGATGTGCTATGTAAAATAAGGCTGTTTGGCGTAATTGGATACGTTGTTGGGCATTTTTAAGATGCCCTACGATGTTATTGACCAAATTGGTTTTATCGTAGTCAGATAGAACCTGTCCATATAAAATTCCAGCCGGTTCAAAATCAATATTGCTCGATACATATTCGTGGCGTGCTGCCAAACCTTGAACATCAATGGCAGGAGGGGAGAAATTCATATCCGGACGCGGGCCATCGAATGAATTCGGATAATAATAAGGTGCGCTTTCTTGTCCAGAGTTCATATGTCCATCGCGTTGGTAATTATGCATGTCGCTTTTAGGCTTGTTTACAGGCAACTGATGAAAATTGGTTCCTAAGCGATGACGATGGGTGTCGGGATAACTGAATAACCTTACTTGTAATAATTTATCCGGAGACGCTGCTATTCCAGGGACAAAATTGCCAGGTGAAAATGCAGCCTGTTCTATATCAGTGAAATAATTCTGCGGATTGCGGTTCAACACGAATCGACCCACTGGTATCAGCGGAAATTCCTTTTGCGAGATGGTTTTTGTAATGTCAAAAATGTCATATTTGTATTTCGCAGCTTGTTCAGGGGTCAGAACTTGTACAAATGCAGTCCACGATGGAAATTTTTCTTGTGCTATGCTATCGTGTAAATCTCTGGTGGCATAGTCCGCATCTTTGCCAGCCAATTCTGTTGCCTGTGCATCGGTTAAGTTTTTGATACCCTGGTCGGTCCTGAAATGCCATTTTATCCAGAAATGTTCTCCTTTGGCATTATACCACATATAGGTGTGGCTCGAATATCCATGCATATGACGGAATCCGTCGGGGGTTCCCCTGTCGGAGAAAAGAATGGTCACCTGGTGGATACTTTCAGGAGTCAAAGACAGGAAATCCCAGAAACCATCTGCATCTTTGAGGTTCGATCCCGGATGCCGTTTTTGTGTATGGATAAAATCCGGAAATTTGATGCCATCGCGGATAAAAAATACCGGCGTATTGTTTCCCACCATATCATAATTTCCCTGTTCCGTATAAAACTTCAGTGCGAATCCACGAGGGTCTCGGGCAGTGTCGGCAGATCCTTTCTCGCCACCAACAGTGGAGAAACGGGCAAGCATTTCTGTCTTTTTTCCTATTTTGGATAGGAAATCAGCACAGGTGTATTGCGTAACATCATGGGTAACTTCGAAATAACCGAAGGCACCTGCTCCTTTTGCATGTACCACTCTTTCGGGGATACGTTCCCTGTCGAAATGGGCTAACTTCTCAACCAAATGTACATCAGACAATAATGTCATGGTAGGATACTGTGTGGTGACAGACGCTTGATCATTATCCACAGGCATCCCTTGATTGGTTGTCAAATGTTTTTTGTTCTTATCTTCCATAACTTTTTTGATTTTAATCTGTTGTTGCTAAGGGTTTATCCGTTAGTTGTAACACAACCATCATATGATACTATCATATAGATAACATATAATAACAGGTTTTGTTTAGCCTGCAGTGAGTTTGCAGACTTATTTTTCATGTATTTTGTAACTAGTTGCGGTTGTGTTATCAAGCCAAACTTTCGTAAAATGACGGATGAGGATTATTTTGGTTTATCCACAGTTATCCGTTCAGGAAAGGGTTGTGCATCATTTCTTGTCCGATAGATGTTTCGGGACCATGTCCCGGGTATACCATGGTTGAAGGCGATAGCGTCATCAATTTGCTTTCGATACCATTGATTAATTGGTCATAATCGCCTTTTGGTAGATCAGTGCGGCCAATACTACCGTTGAACAATACGTCTCCGACAATCACCCAGTGTTCCTCCGGAGAAAATAACACAATGCTACCGGGTGAATGTCCCGGAATGTGATGTATCTGCAATGTGATGTCGCCTATGGATAATGTATCACCTTCTTCAAGGAAAACCTCAGGAGTAGGTGGCTGTTCGACCGGAAACCCAAAAATTTCTCCCTGTCGATACGCATTTTCAAGTAGGAATAAATCGTCGCGGTGAGCAGCTGATTTCACAGGCCAAGTATGATGTACGAATGCATTACCGATAACGTGGTCAAAATGTCCATGTGTGTTCACCATCCAAATAGGATGGAGTTTTTTCGTTTCAATATAGTTTTTTAAAGTTGTTTGTTCTTCAGGAGAGCAACACGCAGGGTCTATAATAGCACATTGTCCTTTTGTGTCAGCCACGATATATGTATTTACCTGGTAGGGATTAAAAACGAGACGATGTAAGGTCATAATGGAATAATAAAACGTTTTTACAAGTCATGTGAAATTTTATGCCTTTCCTTTTAAAAAAGGTACAAAGATAAATGCTCCGTGGCGTGATATTTCTGTTTCCGTATCTGATTTTTTGACTACTACTATCATTTCTTGTCTTTCGTTATCACCCACAGGAATGACCATTTTCCCTCCTATCTTTAATTGTTGGATTAATGTTTTCGGTATGTCTGTAGCGCCAGCTGTCACCAGTATTTTATCAAAAGGAGCATAGGCAGGCAATCCGGCATATCCGTCGCCATAAAAGAAGTGCAATTTATAGCCCAATTGACTGAGCAAATGTTGGGATTTGACATATAGTTCACGTTGCCGTTCGATAGTATATACATTTGCACCTACTTCACAAAGCACAGCAGCTTGGTAACCCGATCCAGTTCCTATTTCCAGAACTTTTTCATGAGGTTGTACCTCCAATAGCTGTGTCTGAAAAGCAACGGTGTATGGTTGTGAAATGGTTTGTCCTGCCCCGATAGGAAAAGCGGAGTCCTTGTATGAAAAATTAATAAATCCGCTATCCATAAAAGCATGACGTGGTATTCGTCCAATTGCTTCAAGTACAGATTCATTGGTGATACCTTTTTTGCGGATTTCTTCTACCAATAACCTTCTTAAACCTTTATGTCTATATGTATCCTCCATTTATATTCATTGATGCATACAAAAGTAAAGGAAATAACAGAAATGGCAATGTGGTCCTTATCATTTTTGCAGATAAGTTTTGTTAAAGAGCTAAACTTTTTTAGATGCTTTAGCGCTCTATGAAACATTTTTTATGATTGATTGTTGTACTTAAGCGGTTGATTTTTCCATTTATATCAATCATTCTGTAGGTAGAAGCGTCGTTACATGAAGCCTTTCTTATTATTGATATTTCCTTTCCTATTAAGCTCTCTGGTACAAGCGCAAAATAATATAACCAGAGAATTAGATACCTTTTCATACGTTCAACATGTGACACATCCGACGCACTGGAAAGTGAGTGTTCAGAATGGCATCAGTTATATGTGGGCGAGTACTACTGCGGCACAAAATAAACTGATTGCAGTCGGAGCTAATCTGGACGACGTAGATGATTTTTTTGACCAATTTCATCGGGCTTTTCATTTTTCAGCTGATGTATATGGAGTTTTTGACAATACATGGGGTATAGGGTTAAAATACTCTATTATGGCAAGTACAGCAGAACAATATATGCGGTTTGATACTGGAGATGGGCTGAATATGCTTCATGTAAATATACTGAATAGGGAGTATGTGAATTTTATCGGAGCCGCTGTTTCCATGCAGCAACAATTTATCAAAGCAAACACATTGCGTTTGAATTTTAGCATTGCATTAGGATATGCCAGATATAGGAATGAATTTGAAACAGGGTTTAGTAATATCTATTTCAATACAAATAGGTTAGCTACAGGAAATGCTTTTGGTGGAAACATAGATGCTGGGTTAGAATATTTTCCGGTACCTCGAATTGCCCTAACATTTGGAATTGGTTGTTTTCTTGCCCGATTTGACCGTTTATCTATCAATAACGGAAGTTCGAAGGAGACGGTTGATTTAACCGGGGATGAACGGAGAAATGTTTCCCGTTTTGATTTTTTTATTGGCGTTAGGTTTTTTCTCAAATAATAACTGAGGTATTGATGACAGGTAGAATATTGTTATTGTTGAGTGTATTATGTCTCATGGGAAGTTGTAGTGACGATTTCCTCGATAATGATGTAGGACAACAAACATCGGAAGTTACCCGAACCGATTTATATATCACCACTTCGACCGGATATTATGAATACACAGTTTCTGTGCCAAATGCTGGTAATGCCGCCTATTCTATAGGATTATATCCCAAATGGCTTGTTTTCAAATATCTGAGAGGAAGTTTTGAAAATGATACAACCATCCTAAAGTTTACAGTGCAAAACGTTCCTGCCTCTTTTGAATCTGGCACCTACGAAAGCGTTTTAACCTTGGTCGTTGAAGGAGTGGGGATACACACTATATCTATTTATTTTGTGAATGAATAATAGACTAAATCCAATGAGCAAGTATTAACTATATCAAACGTTGGTACTGCTCATTTTCGTTCTTGCGGGAGAAGAGGCAAAACCGTGGTCTTTGGAGATGTAATGGTGAAGTTTCTATTTTAGAAAGTATCTTTTTGAAATGGTTATCTACCATTTCGCCTAATTTTCGTTAGCTAAAACCTATACCGAAACAAACTTGGTATTGGTTTATCCTCAAAAAAGTTCGAAAACCTTTATCCACAGTAAAAGGATTTTATCCGACTCGATTCTTATTTTGAGAATTGCCAAAATACCACAAACCAACCAATGCTACAAAATCACTCTTCGCGCGCTTTAAAACCTCTAAAAATCGATTTAACCACAAAAGATACTCGAAATGAGGAAACTGAAAACTTCCTCATTTCGGTATATCTTGATGGTCTATTGCTGGTAAATTGTTCCTCAGCAGAGTTTATTTTTTCTTCAACTTAAATATTTTAATTGGTATGTCCCATATTCAATCTTATTTTTTTCATCTCTTCTAAATCGTTAATGGGACGTTCCAATTCGTAAGGAATAGGTTTCTTCGAAAAAGTTTGAAAATAGAGTAAACATCCATCTTTCCACCATATAGCGTCTTTTGTTTGTATCTTTAATGCGTATTGTACAGCCAAGAAACGTTCTTCATCAATGAATTTTTCAATTCTATCCCATATTTTTTGAAAATCCCTAGCCTGATTTACGCCTGTATCATATTTGTAACACAATTCATCCCACAGAGATCTTCCATTTTTCATTTTATAGTCCCATGAGACATGGTGAAACCACAAGATCAAGTTTTCAGGACATGTATTTATGTCGTTATACAAATTTTTCAGCGGAGGAAAATATTGGGCCACGGCATCGCTTCCCTTAGTAGTTCTGTCGAAACCAATGCCTTCAGCATTTGCATTATGATAATATGGTGGTTGCCAGTCAGCACGTGCTCTGGGAGTAAAAGCCCATGGTTCTGGACCATAATGATGTCCAGTAGCCATAATATGATGTAATCCTAAAGGAGTCATGTAATTGACAACAGCTTCACGTGAATCCATCATCATGGATTGTACTGGTATTACAAAATCTGAATTGTTTGAAAAAGTCATTTTTAACCATTCTTCAGCAATAGTCTCTGAACTTAAGTTGTAATTCCACGCCAAACGGCCGTATGCATACCAGTTGGATTGGGCAAAATGATGACCACACCAATTGGTATCATTGCCAGTGTTAGCTACACCTGCTATTGCAGTGTAAGTTTGAGGGAATAGTGTTCCATCTGTCGCTTTTGCAACAGTACTTCCTGCCCCTTTTGCATAAGTGTCGGTATCAAGGCATTCTTTAAATAATGGTGCCAAATAAGCCATCTGTTTTGAATGACCAAGATATTCTTGTGTAATTTGGAATTCAATCATTAATGGCGTTTTTTGCATAGCACCAAATAAAGGAGTAATGGGTTCACGAGGTTGGAAATCTATTGGTCCATTTTTTACTTGGACAATGACATTTTTCTTGAATTTACCGTCAAAAGGCATAAATTCAAGATATGCTTGTTTTGCTCGGTCGTCGGATGAAGGACTGTAAACAAAAGCACGCCACATGATGATGCCTTTATATGGTTCAAGAACTTCAGCTAACATATTGGCACCATCGACATGTGTGCGACCAAAATCCTGTGGACCAGGTTGACCTTCTGAATTCGCTTTTACAAGAAAGCCACCAAAATCGGGGATCAGCGTATAAATTTCCTTTACTTTATTTTTCCACCATTTTTTTACATCTGGGTCTAAAGGATCAGATGTTGGTAATTTACCTAATATAGCCGGGGAAGAAAAGTTGATAGACAGATAAACAGTAATGCCATATGGACGGAATATATCTGCTAATGTAGCTACTTTTTCCAAATATTCAGGAGTTAAAAAAGTAGGGTTGGCATTGACATTATTTACTACGGTACCGTTGATGCCTATAGACGCATTAGCCCTTGCGTATTCTTTATAACGTGGCGACAGCGTTCCAGGAAGTTCTTCCCAATTCCAGAGAGAACGGCCCGCATATCCTCGTTCAATAGAGCCGTTGAGGTTGTCCCAATGATTGAGTATCCGACGTTCATATGAAGGAGATTCTGCAATGTTTAAATGTTGAATGTCCTGTTGGGTCTGCATTAAGCGTAATAAATGAAAAACACCATATAATAATCCGGCATCATCTTTTGCCGTAATTACAGTCATTGATTTTCCCTTTTCCGAAATACTTTCTATCCGGTAGGTATTTGCGCGTACCTTTTTATCTTTTTTGTCTACTGAAAGAACCAAGCTTGCATTTACTTTTTCCTTAGATATACCGATATCCTTCCCAGTCATCAGGCTAAAAGCGGAAGTAAATTCCTGCACAGCAACCCTCTCTATTTCAGAATCGTTGGTGAGTATACATGTAGCAATTACTTTAGTGTATTGTTCTGCCAGCGTTTTGGGTAGTGGCTCATAACGTAGCCATAAACGACTTCCATCCTCAGCTTGTAGAGAACAAATAAAAAACGACAGAATAATAATTGACAAAAAATGTTTCATTATCTTAATGGATTTGATGATATATAAAATAAAATATATGTAATTATAACGCATTACTTTTCAGTTTTGCATGATTTTTGTTTTTACAAAAGTACAGCTATTGATGATGAAATGAGAATAATGCGTTACATATATTTACAAGGAGGTAACGCGGTAAATTTTACCCAATATGTAACAGGCGCACAAGACAATGTTACAAATACACACTTAATGTTACCAGAATAATGCCGTATGTAACCACTCCGACTTGAATATTCAAGAGACAACACGTACATTTGCACGTGTTTTTTATTAATCTTAATTTACCTAAATTTAAAACTTAAGAATTATGCAATTAATGTCGATTAAGAGAAGGTATAAAGAGTGTAGCCGGCTGTTACGCAATTTTGTTGCGTCGGTCTGCTTGCTATCAATACCTATGGGGCTGTTTGCTCAAGGTGGCATATCAGTAAAAGGTATCGTCCAGGATGAAAGTGGAGTATCTTTGCCTGGTGTTAACGTAGTGGTTGTGGGTACGACTACTGGTGTAATTACAGCTGCAGATGGTCGTTTTACTATCAATGTACCCAATGAAAATGCTGTCCTCAGGTTTTCTTTTGTGGGATTTGATCCTCAGGAAGTTCCAGTTGGAAATCGAAGAGACTTTGCAGT
>JAVBMZ010000042.1:0-6757 GCA_031551935.1 Bacteroidales bacterium | reverse complement strand
ACATCCATCACATACAGGAACAAAGCAGCTGCAATCCCGGTACGGTCTTTGCCCGCAGAACAATGGAATACAATAGCCGATGTATCAGGCAGGGTCAATAACTTCATAAAAAATGGCCGGTATTTCTCTTTAAAAACGGAGACATCTGAATAGAATGCCAACATCACATCCCTTCCTGCGGTATGTCCTTTTGCAAAAGCAGCCAAATCGGCAATATTGCCACTTCCAACTGAAAGAAGCGAGTAATCGGCATGGGGTAACAATCGGTCTGGTGCTTTGGCAGCTTCTTCCTCGCTGCGAAAATCAACTACAGTGTATATTTTTCGACGCTTCAATTCTTCCATGTCGGTATCCGTTAGCTTGCTGATATCGGCAGCCCTGTATACACGTCCCATTTTGATACGGCGATATTCGGTAGTAGTATACCCACCCAGATCTCTGAAATTAACAGCTCCTTCCAGAACAACTTCACGTGTCGGCATAGATCTTTGTTGTGCTTTCGTTGTTGAGGATAACAAAATTACCAAAAGTATAGCAATATGTGTCTTCATTAATTGGTGCATTAAGAAAAATGTCCATCAACTAACAAAAATCAATAGGATTTTGTTGGTCGCATATAAGTATTTCTTCAGTCCACACGCACATTGGGATTTGGTTCATCCGACTCTACCAAGCCGTCGCGCAACCTTATAATACGGTGGGCATAGCGGGCGATATCTTCTTCGTGTGTGACCAATACGATCGTATTACCATTACGATGTATTTCACTGAATAATCGCATGATATCCATCGAGGTTTTGCTATCAAGGTTACCTGTAGGTTCATCTGCCAATATGATGGATGGATCACCCACTAAAGCCCTTGCAACAGCTACCCTTTGCCGCTGTCCTCCGGACATTTCATTGGGCTTATGGTGCATACGGTCAGTCAATCCTACGTGTTCTATTACTGTTTTTGCCCGTTCTATACGTTCTGTTTTAGCAATTCCGGCATAAATCAGTGGTAATTGTACATTACCCAAAGCGTCATATCGTGGAAGCAGATTAAATGTTTGAAACACAAATCCAATTTCTTTATTACGAACCTCAGCTAACTGTTCATCATCCATGGTACTTACATCTTGTCCGTTGAGGATATAGGTACCGTGTGTCGGCGTATCCAAACACCCAATGATATTCATCAAAGTAGATTTTCCGGAACCGGACGGGCCCATAATCGCCACATATTCGTTTTTTTGAATAGATACTGTGACCGATTTGAGCGCTGGAACCTCAATAGTTCCTCCTACCATATATATTTTCGCAATATCTGTTAATTGAATTAATGTACCCATTTTAAAATGATTTTACCGTAACCTGTACGCTTTTTGTCATTGTTTAGCATCATCGGATAAAGAAAGTGAATAAAATGATAGCTACTTTCAGTCAACTTTGAAATTAACATTTATTAACAGCGACGATTCTTTCGTCTTGTAAAAATATGCTTCTACAAATTTGTATCCAAAAATCACTATCTGTCATATACGCGCCATAAAAATGATGTTGATATGTATATAGTGTGATTTAATGTATACATTAATTTTTTTAATGTAAATCTTAAGAATTTTAATATTTATCTTAATTGTCTTAATGTAAACATTAAATATTATCCACATTGTCATCTATCGTTATCAAATCTATATAAAATGTGTGCTGAAAATTGTTTTTTGATAAAAATATTTATTTTTGTGAGCTCGTTTTTACGCCACTTTAGCTCAGCGGTAGAGCAGCTCACTCGTAATGAGCAGGTCGTGGGTTCAAATCCCATGAGTGGCTCTTTAAAATTATCAGGTTACATATTTTTTAATCAACAACTGTTTGTTTTTATAACACAGAGAAGGCAATATTTTTAAAACAATGATGTTTTTTAAAGAAATGGCACATGAGATATTATACCTACATATTATATAGTCCGAGCCGTTACCAGTACTATATCGGGCAAAGTCATGAATCTCCGGAGTATATTGCCGAAGAACACAATCATGGTAAGCGGCTATCCACCAAAAAAGGCGGACCGTGGCAATTGATTTTTGCCAAACAATTTAATACCAGTTTTGAATCCCACTTGTTGATGCGAAAGTTACAACAGATGAAAAGTCGTAAATATTTACGGTATTATATCGATTTTATGTCGAGTGGGAAGAGATAAGAGGAATGTTCTTCTGATTCCTGTATACTTTTTTATTTAACGCTAATATCTGGAACTCCATGATGACAATTATCCAGCTTTTTGATGAGTGTGTTGCCAAATATGGTAGCAATCCTTTTTTATGGGAAAAAAAGACAGATCGTTTTGAACCATTTACCTATCACCAAACCAAAGAACAGGTATACCGGTTGGCAGCTGGTTTGTTAAGTATTGGCCTTCAGCCTGGCGATAAAATAGCCTTGCTATCCGAAGGCCGTAACGATTGGATTATTGGCGAATTAGCTATTTTACACGCAAGAGCAGTCAATGTACCACTGTCTATTAAGCTGGAAGAGTGTAATGATTTAATATTCCGTCTGCAACATTCCGAATCGAAATATATCATAGTATCGGGCACACAATTGCCGAAAATACGGAGTATTATGGCAGAATTACCGCTGGTACAAAAAGTCATTGTGCTGGATGAGCAAGATACTTATCAAAATAATGAGGTTTCTATGCTTCAGTTGTGCCTGGCAGGAGATAAATTGTTGGAAGACAATCCGGAATGTATACGGGCTATTGCTTCGCAAGTACAGGGGAGTGATTACGCCAACATCAGTTATACTTCAGGCACTACCGCTGATCCTAAAGGAATTATTTTGACACATCGCAACTACACAGCTAACGTAGAACAGGCGATGTCTGTAATTGATATTCCTTCCTCTTACAAAACGTTGATTATATTACCTCTCGACCACTGTTTTGCACATGTGGCCGGATTCTATAGTTTCATGGCATATGGTGCAAGCGTAGCAACGGTGAAAGTGGGTAAAACACCTATGGAAACATTGAAAAATATTCCCATTAATATTAAAGAAATCCAACCGAATATCCTGTTAAGTGTGCCGTCTTTAGCCAAGAATTTCAAAAAAAACATCGAATCGGGTATCAAAGCCAAGGGAAATTTCACATGGAAGCTATTCAACCATGCGTTGGATATGGCTTATGCGTATAATAAAGAAGGCTATAACAAAGGCGGTTGGACACAATCCTGGAAACGTCCGCTGTTAGCTTTATACGATAAGATATTGTTTTCGAAAGTGCGTGAGGTATTTGGAGGACAACTCGACTTTTTTATTGGTGGCGGTGCTTTGTTGGACATACACATGCAACGGTTCTATTATGCGTTGGGTATACCTATGTTTCAAGGCTACGGCTTGTCGGAAGCCACGCCGGTAATATCAGCTAACGGAAAATTAAAGCATAAATTAGGTTCATCGGGCGTTTTGGTACAACCGATGGATTTAAAGATTTGTGATGCTGATGGTCAAGAACTACCTGTGGGTGAAAAAGGAGAAATTGTGATCCGGGGTGGAAACGTGATGGCTGGGTATTGGAAAAATTCCAAAGCTACAGCCGAAACTGTCCGCGACGGATGGCTCTACACCGGCGACATGGGCTATATGGATAAGGACGGATTTCTATATGTCACAGGACGTTTCAAAAGTTTGTTGATCAGCAGTGATGGTGAAAAATACAGCCCTGAAGGCATTGAAGAGGAAATGGCGTCCAACTCACGTTATATTGACCAGATGATGTTATACAATAATCAGGATCCATATACGGTAGCTTTGATAGTTCCTAACAAAGAGGCATTAAAGGAATACGTGAAATCGTATGGGTTGGAATGGACATCCCCGGAAAATAAAGCAAAAGCGTTGCAACTATTGCTACAAGAGGTGAATCAGTACCGAAAAGGTGGAACATATGCCGACAAGTTTCCCGAACGCTGGTTACCGACGGCTATTGGCGTATTACCTGAGGCTTTTACGGAACAAAATCATTTGATGAACAGCACCTTAAAAATTGTCCGTGGTAAGATTACCGAACGCTACGCGGATCGCATCAAATTCTTATATACTCCTGAAGGGAAAAACATTATCAATGAAGAAAACGTTAAGTCAATAACGTAATAACGATTTCTTACATCATTTCTTTATTTCATGGAACCTAACCCTAAATACTATCATCATTCCGTCGGTGAAGTAGAACAGATGCTATCTACTTCGCTCGAAGCGGGCCTCAGTGCAGATGAAGCAAAAAAACGACTCGTGCAATACGGTCCTAATGAATTTGCCAAAAAGAAAAGTAAAAGTCTTTTCTTAAAATTTTTGGCACAGTTCAAAAGCTTTATGATTATTGTGCTGTTGGTAGCTGCTGGTATATCTGGGATCATTGGCTACATGCATGGCGAAGGATTTACAGATGCTATTATCATTCTGGCGATTGTCATTTTGAATGCCTGTATAGGCGTTGCACAAGAGGCAAAGGCTGAAAAATCCTTGGAGGCGCTCGAAAAAATGTCTGCTCCGCATTGTAAAGTAATGCGCGATGGACAAATACAGGTTATCGAATCCCATGAACTGGTACCCGGCGATGTGGTAGTACTCGACACAGGCGATTCTATACCTGCCGATTTGCGTTTAGCCGAAGCCATTAATTTGAAAATTTCCGACGCTGCCCTCACAGGAGAATCTGTTCCTGAAGAAAAATTTACCGAAACGATTGATCAGGAAGATGTTCCATTAGGTGACCGCGATAATCTTGGTTTTTCGTCAAGTACCGTTACTTATGGCCGCGGGAAGGGGATTGTCATCAGTACGGGAATGAACACTGAAGTGGGCAAGATTGCAGCTATGATACAATCTGTACCTGAAACCAAAACACCCATGCAGCAAAAACTTGATCAATTGGGCAAATTTCTGGGCTTAGCTGCATTAATCATCTGTGCGCTCATTTTTGTGGTCGGTTGGATACATGGTAAAGAACCGCTTGAGATGTTTATGATTGCCGTTAGTCTTGCTGCCGCAGCCATTCCGGAAGGATTGCCCGCTGTGTCTACCATTGTATTGGCTGTGGGTGTACAACGTCTGGTGAAAAAGAATGCTATTGTTCGTACGCTGCCTGCTGTTGAAACCTTGGGCAGCACGAGTGTCATTTGCTCGGATAAAACGGGAACGCTCACACAAAACCGCATGACCGTTGTAAAACTCTATACCAACGGCGTTACCGTTGAAAAGACCGTCACACCAGATGATGAACAAATATTAATGCTGACGGCTTCCATACTGGCCAATGATGCCAAATTGAGTAACGAAAATGGCCAGTGGAAAACTACAGGTGATCCGACCGAAACGGCTTTGTTGGACGCAGGAATGAATCTCGTACATCCATTGTTCAAAGGGGATTTGGAAACAGCAATGCCTCGAATTGCCGAAATACCGTTTGACTCTGAACGAAAAATGATGACAACCATTCATCGGGCAGACAATCGTAGTAGTTTGAAAATATTTACCAAAGGAGGATTGGATGAGGTATTGGTCTGTTGTGATACACAATTGATTCATGGACAAATTCGTACCTTAACCGAAAATGAAAAAAACGAGATCAGGAAAGCTAATGAAGACATGGCAAAAACCGCTTTACGTGTTTTGGCTGTCGCCTATGAGGATATTGCCATCTTACCTGAAAAAATCGAACCCGCCACTGTGGAAAAAAGTTTGACTTTTATCGGGATGCTTGGCATGATGGATCCTCCACGTGAAGAAGTGAAAGCAGCCGTGGATAAATGTCGTTCAGCTGGTATTAAACCCGTGATGATTACTGGCGATCATCAGATCACAGCAGTAGCTATTGCCGATTCATTGGGTATCAAGCAGCCAACTGACAGAGCGTTGACAGGACTTGATGTCGAAAAAATGTCAGAGGCGGAACTGAAAGCCCATGTTGAAGAGATTGCCGTATATGCACGTGTGTCGCCTGAGCACAAAGTGCGTATTGTACAGGCCTTCCAGAGCCGTGGAGAAATTGTAGCGATGACTGGGGACGGAGTGAACGATGCTCCTGCGCTCAAATTGGCAGATATTGGCGTGGCCATGGGCATAGTGGGAACCGATGTTTCGAAAGAAGCAGCCGATATTGTACTCACCGATGATAATTTTGCCACCATTGTCACAGCAGTGGAAGAAGGACGTCGTATTTACGACAATATTATTAAGGCCATACAATTCATGTTATCCACTAATATTGGCGAAATCTTGGTACTCTTTGTCGCCGTATTGGCTAATTGGGCAACACCGTTGCTCCCCATTCATATTTTATGGATTAATCTGGTAACCGATAGTCTTCCGGCACTTTCATTAAGCGTCGATCCTGCCGATCCGGATATCATGCAACGCAAACCCGTCGATTCCCGGCAGAACATCATGAATCGTTCGTTTGCTACCCGTGTTTTCCTGCAAGGAAGTATGATTGGCGCTCTTTCTCTTGTAGCTTTCCTTATTGGTCGTCAAGCCAGTGTGGAAGTGGCACAAACCATGACTTTCGCAGTACTGGCATTCAGCCAATTGACACATGTATTTAATGTGCGCTCGGTGCGACATTCAGCTTTCCGCAATATGTTCAAAAATAAATTGCTGTTAGGTGCTATTGCCTTAGTTGCTATACTGATGTTGGTCGTACTGGAAATACCGGCGTTACACCAGGTTTTCCACCTTGCCACCTTGAATCAATCGCAATGGATATGGGT
>JAVBMZ010000026.1:0-22077 GCA_031551935.1 Bacteroidales bacterium | reverse complement strand
AAAACAGACCGACCGGTCGGTCTGTTTTGATGTGAGACAAAAAAACCTACCATAAGATTATGGTAGGTTTGAAAATTCGAATCAACAAATATTCATGAAGAGACTTGTCTCCACATGACTTGCATACTCATTAACATGACTTTTTGTAGGAAGCAAGATATTCAACGGCTTTGTTGAATACGTTTTCGCCTGTATAACCTAATTTTTCGTCGAGCACTTTATAAGGTGCAGAGTATCCGAAGCTTTCCATACCGATTACTTTTCCGAATGGTCCCACTAAACCTTTCAAGGTAACAGGTAATCCGGCTGTGAGACCGAGTACGGGTATACCCTCGGGGACAACATTTTTTTGATATTCGCAAGATTGTGTGCGGAATAAACCTTCGGAAATAGCCGCAACCACCCATATCTTAAGATTTTTCCCTGATGCTAATTTTTCAGCGCCTTCGATACAAGTGGCTACTTCTGAACCATTAGCCAATAGGATAAGTTCTGGTTGATCGGAATTTTTCCATGCCACATAAGCGCCCTTTTCGGCTTGCAATGCATCGATATACCGGGTCGAACCTTGTTTCGTCGGTATATCCTTGATATTTTGACGCGACAAAATCAACGCAGTCGGTGTGGAAGTGTTTTCCATGGCCATTTTCCATGCCACGCTGGTTTCTATAGTATCGCAAGGACGAAGTACTAAAGCAGAAGGATGTCCTGAATGATTTTTCATTTGCTCCATTAAACGGATTTGTGCTTCCTGTTCCACAGGTTGGTGTGTCGGACCATCTTCACCTACACGGAATGCATCGTGCGTCCATACATATTTCACAGGCAGTTCCATCAATGCAGAAAGACGGAAGGCCGGTTTCATGTAATCGGAGAAGACAAAGAAAGTTCCGCATGCCACAAAAACCCCGCCATGTAATGCAATACCATTGGATAAGGAAGCCATGGTCAGTTCACAAACGCCTGCTTGTAAGAAAGCGCCTGAAAAATCACCGTTCTGCAGAGCTTTAGTATTCTTTAAGAATCCGTCGGTTTTGTCACTGTTTGACAAGTCGGCAGACGTAACAATCATGTTTTCTATACTTTTGGCAAAATGTGCCAATACAGTTGATGAAGCAGCACGGGTAGCCGAACCTTCTTTTTGAGCAATGGCTGCATAATCAATTTTAGGCGCCTGTCCGGAAAAGAATGTTTTAAACTTTTCAGCCAAAACAGGATTGGCGGCCTCCCATTCAGCCTGCACTTTTTTCTTTGCGGCTGCGGCCTGTATTTTTTGCTGACGAACCTGGGTATAATAATTTTTGACATCATCGAATATGACAAACGGATTTTGCGGATCACCACCCAAATTAGCGATGCTTTTTTCGAAAGATGCACCGGCTTCGCCAAGCGGCATACCATGAGTGGCACATTTACGTTCGAAACTTTCACCTGTTGCGGTCACAGCACCTTTACCCATGATGGTTTTACCGATAATCAATACCGGTTTACCTTTTATTGTTTGTGCTTTGGCCAGAGCCTGACGAATTTGATCAGCATTATTGCCATCAATAGTCATCACTTCCCAACCCCATGCTTTATATTTTTGTTCGGTATTTTCACTGGTAACTTCACAAGTTTCGGTAGATAACTGTATGTCATTCGAATCGTAGAACATAATCAGGTTGTCTAATCCAAGATGCCCTGCGATACGACCGGCACCTTGTGAAATTTCTTCCTGCACGCCACCGTCGGAAATGAAAGCGTATATTTTATGCGACATCCAGTCGCCAAAACGGGCACATAGAAATTTTTCAGCGATTGCAGCCCCAACAGCCATTGTATGACCTTGTCCAAGCGGACCAGAGGTGTTTTCTACACCGCGTTTCACATCTACTTCGGGATGTCCTGGCGTAGGACTTCCCCACTGGCGGAAATTTTTGATTTCGTCAATGGTATAGTTTCCTGTAAGCGTCAAAATTGCATATAACATCGGCGACATATGACCGGGGTCGAGAAAAAACCTGTCGCGGTTGACCCAAGACATATCCGAAGGGTCGTAGTTGAGAAATTCCGTATAGAGAATATTGATAAAATCAGCTCCTCCCATTGCACCACCGGGATGTCCCGATTTGGCTTTTTCAACCATTGCAGCCGCCAAGATA
This sequence comes from Bacteroidales bacterium, assembly GCA_031551935.1. GTDB lineage: Bacteria > Bacteroidota > Bacteroidia > Bacteroidales > UBA4181 > JAIRLS01. The sequence goes on along the minus strand of JAVBMZ010000026.1, from coordinate 19,933 downwards.
CGAATGTTATCCGCCGACCTGTTCACTAATTTATTGTCCATTGAATCTGATGTTTGTTAATTATTTAATTATGTGATATTTTGCTGTTTATAAAAATAAACATGCTGACAATTACCATCTCAAAGATAATCATTGTTTTTATAGCCTGAAAGTAATGAAGGGAAAACAAATACGCCCTTTGTAAATGTCAATATTCGTCTTCGTTGAAAAAGAAATCGTCTTTACTGGGATAGTCAGGCCAAATGTCTTCAATGCTTTCATAAATCTCGCCTTCATCTTCTATTTCCTGTAAATTTTCGATTACTTCCAATGGTGCGCCCGACCTCACGGCGAAGTCTATCAATTCATCTTTGGTAGCTGGCCAGGGAGCATCCTCTAACTTTGAAGCTAATTCTAAAGTCCAATACATATCCTAACTATTTAATATTTAACTATATGCTATATAATATTAGGTTGGCGAAGATATACAAATTATCTTACATCAACAATGGGGAGTCCATTTTTTTGGGATAATGTTGAAATGTTTTTCAGTTTTCCGTGACAGGACAAAGAAATAATCAGACAGGCGATTGACAAACCCATTAACCTCTATAGGGACATCATATTGTTCTTCGAGGCCTACCATAATGCGTTCAGCCCGGCGACATACTGTTCGGGCCACGTGGCATTGTGATACGGTAGGATGTCCCCCGGGAAGCACGAAACTAAGGGATGGTTCCAAACCATCTTCCATTTCATCAATACGTTTTTCGAGTTCGGTAATATCAGTATGTTGCAATTCCGGAAGCTGTTTGGTGGTATCGCCTTCCGAGGCTAAAATGGAAGCAATGGTCATCAGCCTGTCTTGTATCCACCACAAAAAATCCTTATCGCCTTTGTCCTCTATCATATCCAATAATAATGCAGTGTGGGCCATTAACTCGTCCACTGTGCCGTATGCTTCAATACGCGGATGGTTTTTGGGAACCCGTTTGCCGCCAATCAAAGACGTCTGGCCTTTATCTCCTGTTTTTGTGTATATTTTCATTGTTCAACTACGCGTGTGTTTATCCTTATTTTAATGCATGAACGTTTAAAATTTTTTTTGGTTCATTCTTATAATGGAAATAGGACTAATACTATTTGATGAATTATACCATTTTCAAAATCAGCCAAATAAAAATGACGTGTATTATTGTGTTAATTCTTTCCGAACAAAGCCTTGAAGAGCTGTTCTACCTTATGCACAAAGACTACCTGTATCGCATATGACGATATATCAATTCCTTTGCGATTAGCCCCAGCGATAAATATTTTAGAAAATCCCAATTTTTGGGCTTCCTGAATTCGTTGTTCAATACGACTTACGGGACGAATTTCTCCGGAAAGACCCACTTCTCCTGAAAAACAATACAAATGATGCACTGGCATATCGATATTAGATGACATGACGGCGGCAATCACTGCAAGGTCAATAGCTGGATCGTCTACCTTGAGACCTCCTGCAATGTTGAGAAAGACGTCTTTAGCCGATAATTTAAACCCTGCACGTTTTTCGAGAACGGCTAGCAGCATATTGAGCCTTCGTCCATCAAATCCCGTGCATGAACGTTGGGGTGTACCATATACAGCCGAACTGACCAATGCTTGGACTTCAATCAGGAACGGACGGATACCATCGATAGTAGCGCCTATGCTAATACCACTCAAGCCTTCATCGTTGTTCGTGATGAGCATTTCTGACGGATTGCTGACTTCACGTAGCCCATTACCACGCATCTCGAAGATACCCAGTTCGGAAGTCGCTCCAAATCGGTTTTTCAAAGAACGGAGAATTCGATATACATGATTGTGGTCACCTTCAAATTGAAGCACAGTGTCCACAATGTGTTCCAATATTTTCGGTCCGGCCAGTATACCGTCTTTGGTGATATGCCCTATCAGGAAAATGGAAGTGTGTGTCGCCTTTGCAAATTTGAGTAGAGATGCCGTACATTCGCGAATTTGTGATACGCTACCGGCAGAAGAATCAATACTCTGGGTGCTGAGAGTTTGGATAGAGTCAATGAACAGCAGTTCCGGCTTTACCTCCTTACAATACATCAAAATATTTTCTAACGAAGTTTCATTCAGGAATAAACATTCATTATCTTTTCCACCGATGCGTTCGGCGCGCAGTTTGATTTGCTGGAGACTTTCTTCCCCTGAAACATACATCACCGTTTTCCCTTGAAGATGCAATGCTACTTGCAATGCTAATGTCGATTTTCCGATACCTGGTTCACCGCCGAGCAACACTAAAGAGCCAGGTACTAAGCCACCACCCAATACTCGATTTAATTCTTCGTTGTGTGTATTGATGCGCTGGTGATTGACAGCAGAGATTTCGGCTAATTTTTGCGGTCGCGGTTTTTCATCTATTTCATATATTGCTGTTCGCGCTGTTTTTTTTTCTACCGGTTCCTCTATGTAGGTATTCCATTCGCCACAAGCCGGACAACGACCAACCCATTTGGGCGATTCGGCGCCACAATTACGGCAAAAAAACATAGTCTTGAGTTTGGACATAAGGATGATAGAGTTTTATGGTAGAAGGCCGATAAGACAGATGTATGCAGAGCTGATCTCTGTTATGGCTGCATTACCAGCACGTACTATGTATTCTGGTTTATTAAAGAATTTTTCAAAAATAATAAATTAATCCATTGCAGAAAATACTAGAAAACCTTCGAAATACGTATTCGCTCCAGTATCGGTGTAGCATCTGCGTATATACATTAAGATTGAAAAAAATATTTGTTACTATTGTTATTTACCATATGGTATAGTAAATATTTATCCTCGATGCAAATAAAAAACCGGACATTGGTGTGTTAAATCGTCCGGTTTTATTATATAGTCTTGCTTACGGTTAAAGTACCAACATAGCATCTCCGTATGCGCCAAACCGGTATTTTTCTTTTACCGCTAATTCATATATATCCATCAGGCGATCATAACCAGTGAATGCTGATACCATCATCATCATGGTGGACATTGGTAGATGAAAACTGGAAACTAAACTGGTAGGTACGCTCACTACGTAGGGTGGAAAAATGAATTTGTTGGTCCACATGTCAGCAGGTTTCAACATGCCATTGGTAGATACTGAACTTTCGAGTGCTCGCAATACAGTGGTTCCGACAGCACATATTTCCGATTTACGTTCTTTGGCAGCATTCACAATATTGGCTGTTTCTTCAGAAATATACATCTGTTCGGAATCCATTTTGTGCTTGGTGAGATCTTCTACATCCACACTACGGAAATTACCTAAACCCATATGTAATGTGATTTCTGTTTGCTCGATTCCCTTTATTTCAAATCGTTTCAACAATTCGCGGCTAAAATGGATGCCTGCTGTAGGTGCAGCTACTGCTCCTTCATATTTGGCAAAAATAGTCTGATAACGCTCTTTATCTTCCGGAACCACTTCACGTTTGATGAATTTGGGTAGAGGAGTTTGCCCTAACGAATAAAGCGTGGCTTTAAATTCGTCGTAACTGCCGTCGAACAGGAAGCGAAGGGTACGACCTCGCGAAGTAGTGTTGTCAATTACTTCGGCAACCAATGCATCGTTATCGCCAAAGTAAAGTTTATTGCCAATACGTATTTTTCGGGCAGGGTCTACAAGGACATCCCACAAACGTTGTTCGCGGTTAAGCTCGCGCAACAGAAAAACTTCTATCTGAGCGCCTGTTTTTTCCTTATTGCCATAGAGACGGGCAGGGAACACCTTGGTATTGTTGAAAACCATGACATCTCCCTCGTTAAAATAGTCAATAATATCCTTGAACGTGCGGTGTTCTATATGATCAAATTGTCTATTAATGACCATTAGGCGTGATTCATCTCTATTTTGTGCCGGAAATTTAGCAATAAGATCCGATGGAAGGTGATATTTATACTGTGAAAGCCTCATATGAATTTATGGTTTCTGAAAAACTTAATGGTGACTATAATCTCGAAATAATTTGTTCAAACAATTCTGGCGACATAGCATTTTCAACATTGAACGAACCGATGGCAGTTCTGCGAAGCCCTGTAAGACAAGCTCCGCTCTGGTTGGCAATGCCGATATCGCGAGCAAAAGCCCTGACATAGGTGCCTTTGCTGCATCGTATTTTTACCTCTACAACGGGCATGTCGAAACGGGTGACTTCCAAACTGCTAATGTTGACGGGATTTGGAGGTAACTCGATATCGGAACCTTTCCGTGCAAAAGTATAAGCCCGCTTTCCCTGCAAATTCTTTGCCGAAAATAATGGCGGGATTTGTTGTGTTTCTCCGAGAAAAGCCTGAAGCGCCTGTTCAAACGATTCACGGGTGATATGTGTCGTCGGGAATGTAGCGTCAGTCTTCGTTTCGAGGTCAAACGAAGGCGTGGTGCGTCCCAATTCGATGGTGGCTATATATTCTTTATCCATATCCATCCATTCATTGATACGTTTGGTGGCTTTCCCCGAACAAATAATCATCAAACCGGTAGCCAACGGATCGAGCGTACCAGCATGGCCTACTTTCAATTTTTTTACTTTTAATTTGTGAGTCATCAGGTTACGACATTTACGTACCACGTCGAACGATGTCCACCACAAAGGTTTATCTATCAAAACAACTTGCCCATCTATAAAGTTCTCCGGAACAAAACTTGCCGGATGGAACAAGGGAATAGAATACTCGTCCTGCTGCATTGTTATGCTACCAATTGCCAAATAAGTACTGCGGTTCCCACTATAGCACAGTATATGGCAAAATATACCAATTTCCCCTTTTTCACAAGATTAATCATCCACGAACAAGCAATATAACCTGACACAAAAGCTGCAACAAAACCTGTGAGCAGCGATATGGCAGGAATACCTGATGCTTCTACAGTAAATCCACCTTTCACCAAGTCAAGGAAGCATTCGCCTATAATCGGTACCAATACCATCAGAAATGAAAACTTGGCTACGATATCTTTTTTATCACCTAACAGGATGCCGGTAGAAATGGTAGTGCCTGACCGTGATAAGCCTGGCAATACGGCGCAAGCTTGAGAAACTCCGATAATGAAGGCGTCAAGAAAAGTGATTTTTTCTTTTTGACGAGGTTTGGCGTAATAGGCAAAAGCTAATAGTACGGCTGTCAATAACAACATAGCGCCTACAATCATCAATCCATCGGAAAAAACACTTTCGACAGCATTTTTGAAGAAAACGCCTACAATACCCACTGGGATAGCAGATATCAATAATTTGGCAATAAACTGGGTTTCTTCATTCCATGCGAATTTGAATAATCCCTGCAATAAGGCTAAGATTTCTTTGCGTAAGACCACAATGGTGCTACAGACTGTGGCCATGTGGACTGCGACAGTGAACATCAAATTATTAACTTCTTCACCAGTTCCAAATAATGCGGCACCAATTTGTAAATGGCCACTACTACTCACTGGCAAAAATTCAGTTAATCCTTGTACAATTCCCAAAATTAGCGCTTCAAACCAACCCATATGTAATTTTAATATTAATATATAGAACGAAAATAAGGCTTTAAAAACACAAAAACCCCATTGAGGGGTTTTGTCTAACCTTCAGCAAAGATGTATTTGCTTTACAAATACATGCCGGTTTATACGATAAAACTGTTTACCAGCTTGCTTTTTTCACTCCGGGTATCAACCCCTTGGATGCCATTTCGCGGAATACAATACGACTTACACCGAACTGACGCATGTATCCTTTCGGACGACCGGTCAATAAACAACGGTTATGTAGTCTTACAGTACTTGAGTTACGCGGCAGAGTGGCTAATTTTTGAAAATCACCTTCTGCTTTCAATTTTGCACGTTTTTCGGCATATTTGGCTACCATTTTGGCACGTTTTACTTCACGTGCTTTCATCGATTCTTTGGCCATAGTTTAATTCTTTTTAATATTTTTAAAAGGTAAACCGTACTCACGTAACAAGGCAAATGCTTCTTCGTCGGTATTGGCAGTGGTTACGAAAGTAATCTCCATACCGAGCATTTTGGTTACCTTATCGATATCTATTTCAGGGAAAATGATTTGTTCAGCAATTCCCAAACTATAATTTCCCCGTCCGTCCAATTTGCCGGAAATACCTTTGAAATCGCGGATACGAGGCAAAGATACAGAGATTAACCGTTCGAGAAATTCATACATCTTTTCGCTGCGTAGAGTGACACGTACACCAACGGGCACGCCTTTACGAAGCTTGAAGTTCGAAATATCTTTACGAGAGGTAGTGGCAACAGCCTTTTGCCCTGTAATAGCGGTCAATTCGGCAATGGAAGTGTCGACAATTTTTTTGTCTACCACCGAATGGCGGCCAACACCTTGGTTAATAACAATCTTTTCAATTCTGGGAGCCTGCATGACACTTTTGTAACCAAACTCCTTCATCAGAGCGGGAACAATTTCCTTCTGATATTTAGTTTTATATGTAGGAACGTACTTTTTCATTATTTAATTTCCTCCCCTGATTTTTTTGCATAACGCACCAATTTATTGCCACTCAGGCGACGTCCGATACGGGTTGCCTTTTTTTCTTTGGGGTCAATATGATTCAGATTCGAAATATGTACTGGTGCTTCTTTTTCTACAAAACCGCCGTTGGTATTCTTGGCATTAGGCTTGGTATGTTTGGTTACCATATTAACACCTTCCACTATGGCGCGTACACGATCTTTTTTCTTATCAAAAACAATTTCGAGAACACGTCCTTGTTTTCCTTTATCGTCGCCGGCGTTCACAATCACCATGTCGCCTTTTTTGATATGTAACTTCTTACTCATTTCAAATTTGTTTTTTGATGATTACAACACTTCTGGCGCTAACGAAACAATCTTCATGAAACCATCGCGTAATTCACGGGCCACAGGACCGAAAATACGAGTACCTCTGATTTCACCTGCATTATTGAGTAATACCACTGCATTGTCGTCAAAACGAATATATGAACCGTCGGCACGACGTATTTCCTTTTTGGTACGTACTACTACAGCTTTACTCACTGCACCTTTCTTAATATCGCCCGCAGGCATCGCATCTTTCACGGCTACTACAATAGTATCGCCAATGCGCGCATATCTGCGGCGAGTACCGCCCAACACGCGGATACACAAAACTTCTTTTGCACCACTGTTGTCGGCTACGCTTAATCTACTCTCCTGTTGTATCATGATTATTTCGCTCTTTCTATGATTTCAACTAATCTCCAATTCTTGGTCTTGCTCAACGGGCGAGTTTCCATGATACGAACAGTATCACCTATGCCACATGTATTTTGCTCGTCGTGGGCGTAGAATTTTGAGGTTTTATTCACAAACTTTCCGTACATCGGATGTTTCATTTTTGTTTTTACCGCAATGACAATGGTTTTATCCATCTTGTTGCTTACTACTACACCGATACGTTCTTTCCTTAGATTTCTTTTTTCCATTGGAGTTTCCATTACTTTTGTTCGGCTAATTTTCTTTTTTGTAACTCGGTCATCATACGCGCAATATCTTTGCGGGCAAACTTCAATTTCATCGGATTATCCAATGGGGAAACGGCATGATTTAATCTCATCCGGATGAGTGTATTTTTTTCAGTTTCAATACGCTCTATCAATTCTTTGGTTGACAATTCTCTTATTTCTGATGTCTTCATGTCCGTATTAGCTTATTGTTCAAAAACGTAATCGCGACGTACTACCAGTTTGGTTTGTACAGGCATTTTTTGTGCACCCAGACGAAGAGCTTCTTTAGCTATATCATAAGGGACACCTTCTATTTCAAACATGATACGTCCCGGAGTGACTGGGGCAACAAAACCTTCTGGAGCACCTTTACCTTTACCCATACGTACTTCGGCGGGTTTTTTGGTAATGGGTTTGTCTGGGAAGATTCTAATCCACAATTGGCCTTCACGTTTCATATGACGGGTAATAGCCTGGCGTGCAGCCTCAATTTGACGACCTGTAATCCATGCATTTTCCAATGTCTTGATGCCAAAAGAACCGAACGCAAGTTCGTGTCCGCGACCAGCATTTCCTTTCATGCGGCCTTTCTGGCGTCTTCTGAATTTGGTTTTTTTAGGTTGTAACATTTTTTAATATTTTAATGTTCTAATCCTTCTAATAAATAAATAATTAACGGCGACGGTCTTTTCCTCCGCTTCTTCTTCCACCACGGTCATTTCTTTCACCGCGTTCGCTTCTTTCACCGCGTTCACCACGATGTTCACGGAAGTCGCCGCGAGGAGGGCGGCCTCTACCTTGTTGAGAGGCTGCAAAGTTACCGACATTTGGCGACAAGTCACGCTTTCCGTAGACTTCGCCATTACAAATCCAAACCTTGATACCAATCAAACCAACTTTAGTCAATGCTTCAGCGAGGGCATAATCTATATCGGCACGAAATGTATGCAAAGGGATACGTCCTTCTTTCAACATCTCGGAACGAGCCATTTCTGCGCCTCCTAAACGGCCGGAAGCAATAACTTTGATACCTTCGGCGCCCATACGCATGGTCGACATGATGGTCATTTTCATAGCACGGCGATATGAAATTTTCCCTTCGACCTGTCGGGCAATGTTGTTTGCTACAATGGTAGCATCCAACTCGGGACGTTTAATTTCAAATATATTGATTTGAACGTCTTTTTGTGTGATTTTTCTTAACTCTTCTTTGAGTTTATCAACCTCCTGACCGCCTTTACCAATGATAATTCCTGGTCGGGCAGTATGTACTGTAACTGTAATCAGCTTCAGCGTCCTCTCGATGATAATTTTCGAGATACTGGCTTTGGCTAAACGAGCACTTAGATATTTGCGTATCTTGTCATCCTCTACTATTTTTTCAGAGAAATTTTTGCCACCATACCAGTTGGAATCCCATCCTTTGATGATTCCAAGACGATTCGATATCGGATTTGTTTTCTGTCCCATTTACAGTTACTTATTTTGTTTGAGTTTGATTTTCAACTTGTTTCTTATCCACAACCAACGTGACATGGTTCGAACGCTTCAACATACGATAACCACGGCCTTGAGGTGCGGTACGAAGACGTTTCAATACACGTCCGCTATCTACTTTCACTTCTGAAACATATAGCACGTTATCTTCCAAACGTTCGCCTTCGTTTTTCTTTTGCCAGTTGGCTATGGCCGATTTCAAAAGTTTTTCAACTCTGATGGCAGGACCTTTATTGCTGAATTTCAAAATATCCAAAGCCCGGTTTACTTCTTCGCCACGAATCATATCTACTACGTAACGCATTTTACGAGGTGAAGTAGGACAATTGCGAAGAACGGCAAAACTTTTAGTTTTGTTTGCCTCTTTGCGCTTATCAGCTGCTATTTTTTTTCTTGTACTCATAACTTATTCTTTCAGGCTTTTACAATTATTTTTTACCGGCATGTCCCCTGAATACGCGAGTAGGTGCGAATTCTCCGAGTCTATGGCCAATCATGTTCTCGGTCACATACACTGGAATAAATTTGTTTCCATTGTGTACGGCGATAGTATGTCCCACGAAATCAGGTGAAATCATAGAACGTCTTGACCATGTTTTGATAACAGACTTTTTGTTGGCATCATTCATGTCCAGAACACGTTTTTCCAACTTATAATCAATAAAAGGACCTTTTTTTAATGAACGGCTCATATAGGATTATTTTTTTCTTCTTTCAACAATGTATTGATTAGAGGCTTTCTTCAAGTCTCTTGTCTTATATCCCTTAGCGGGCATACCTTTGCGTGAACGCGGATGTCCACCGGAAGCACGACCTTCACCACCACCCATCGGGTGATCAACAGGGTTCATAGCAACGCCACGAGTGCGGGGACGACGTCCTAACCAGCGATTACGGCCTGCTTTGCCAGATTGTTCATTAGAATGATCTGGGTTGGATACCGAACCTACAGTAGCTTTACATGTAACCAAAATCATGCGAACTTCACCGGAGGGTAATTTCAAGCTGGCATATTTGCCTTCGCGTGAGAGTAATTGCGCATATGTACCGGCGCTACGTGCCATAGAAGCACCTTCGCCAGGACGCAATTCAATGTTGTGGACAATAGTACCCAGCGGAATATCCGACAGGTAAAGGGCATTTCCAATTTCAGGGGCCACATTGCGGCCTGCTTCTATCTTTTGCCCTACTTTCAGTCCTACAGGAGCAATGATATAACGTTTTTCACCGTCGGCATATGTTACCAATGCGATACGAGCACTACGATTTGGATCGTATTCGATGGTTTTTACCGTTGCGGGAATATTTTCTTTGTCTCTCAGGAAATCAATCATACGCAATTGTCTTTTATGGCCACCGCCAATGTAACGCATGGTCATTTTTCCTGAACTATTGCGTCCACCCGATTTTTTGACGGGATAGAGCAATGATTTTTCGGGGGTACTGCAAGTAATATCGTCAAAGGTAGTGACGATTTTATGCCTCTGCCCCGGTGTGGTTGGTTTATATTTTTTTAATGCCATAACCTTTTAGATATTACTATAAAAATCTATTTTATCACCTTTTTTAACTGTAACCATTGCTTTTTTGAAAGCATTGGATTTTCCGGCAATAACACCGGATTTGGTAAATCTGGATTTGTTTTTCCCGGCGTAACGCATCGTATTAACAGACTCAACCGTAACTCCGTACATATCCTCGATTGCCTTTTTTATCTGAATCTTGTTGGCCGTCCTGTCAACGAGAAAGCCATAACGGTTCAGGGGTTGTTCCTGACTGGTAAGCTTTTCGGTAAGGATAGGCTTCAAAAGCACTTCTAATGATGTTTTCATGTTTTTAAGTTACGAATTTTGCTGTAAAACATTGATTGAACTTTCAGAAAAAACCAAAACCGATGCGTCCATAATGTTGTATGTATTTAATCCTGAAAGCGTTACGATTTTAGTTTTCTGTAAATTACGGGACGACAAATATATGTTATCATTTGATTCCGCGAGCACGAAAAGAGATTTTTTATCGACAATTTGCAGATTTTTTTGTACTTGTGCGAATTCTTTCGTTTTAGGAGTCTCCATTTTGAAATCTTCGACAATTACAATGCCTTCATTTTTAGCTTTATAACTAAGCGCTGAAAGACGTGCCAATTGTTTTACTTTTTTATTCAATTTGAAAGAATAATCTCTCGGAAGCGGACCGAAAATACGACCCCCACCCACAAACACAGGCGATTTCAAGCTACCTGCACGGGCACCACCGGTACCTTTCTGGCGTTTGATTTTACGGGTACTGCGGGCTATTTCCCATCTTTCTTTTGCTTTGTGTGTGCCTTGACGTTGGTTGGCTAAATACTGTTTGACATCCAAATAGATAGCATGGTCATTCGGCTCGATGCCAAAAATTGCATCATCCAACGATACCTTACGTCCGGTATCTTTCCCTTCTTTATTATATACTGCTATTTCCATTAATATTCAATAATTAAGAATGAACCAATTGCTCCGGGAACAGAGCCTTTCACTAACAACAGATTTTTATCAGCAAGTACTTGCAACACAAACAGGTTTTGCATTTTTACACGTTCTCCTCCAGTACGTCCTGCCATTCTTTGGCCAGGAAAAACACGTGAAGGAAACGATGATGCACCCATTGAACCGGGAGCACGCAAACGATTGTGCTGTCCGTGAGTAGCTCCACCAACACCACCAAAATTGTGGCGTTTCATGACACCCTGAAACCCTTTACCTTTAGATGTTCCAATTACGTCAACATAATCATTGACTTGAATTTTTCCATCCATGTCGGTCAAACTGATGACCTGTCCCAGCTTATAATCATTCACGTCGATTTCATTATTACGAAACTCAACGAGAAGCTTTTTCGGAGAAGTGCTTGCCTTCTCGAAATGCTTTTTTTCTGCCTTCGGAGTATTTTTCTCCTTCTTTTCACCAAAACCCAACTGCAGAGCGTCGTAACCGTCTTTTTCAACGGTTTTGATTTGGGTGACAACGCAAGGGCCTGCCTCAATGACCGTACAGGGTACATTTTTACCTTCTGGGGTAAAAATAGAGGTCATCCCTACTTTCTTTCCTAACATTCCTGGCATAGTCTATGATAAATTAAATTTATTGATAAGATGGATCTCATCATGCCTGCTGATTCCCCATCTGTTTATTTAAGATTTAAAGATCCCTGATTCAAAAAGCAATTCCAAAATTTCTGATTCCAAAATTCCATGTTGAATTAAGAAATGATTGAATTGTTGAATTAGGAATTTTCGTCACACTTTGATTTCTACTTCCACGCCGCTGGGCAACTCCAACTTCATCAGGGCATCGATGGTTTTTGGCGTCGAACTATAAATATCCATCAAACGCTGGAATGAACTAAGTTCGAATTGTTCTCTTGCCTTTTTATTAACAAAAGTCGAACGGTTCACTGTGAAAATTCTTTTGTGTGTGGGAAGGGGTATAGGACCACTTACCGATGCACCTGTCATTTTCACCGTTTTTACGATTTTTTCAGCCGACTTATCTACCAAATTGTGGTCGTAAGATTTAAGCTTGATTCTAATCTTTTGGCTCATATTGAATATAATAATGAAATTTTTCTGCTATTTGACTTCTCCTTTCACACTGGCGATCACGTCTTTGGCCATATTGTCTGACAACGGACTGTAATGTGAAAATTCCATCGTCGATGTAGCGCGACCAGAGGTAATGGTACGTAATACGGTCACATATCCAAACATTTCTGAAAGAGGTACTTTGGCTTTTACTACACGAGCGCCTCCACGTTCCTCCATTCCTAAAATTTGTCCACGACGTTTGTTGAAATCACCAATGACATCACCCATGTATTCTTCAGGGGTTACCACTTCCACCGACATAATAGGTTCTAACAATATCGGTTTTGCACTTTTACATGCAGTGCGGAACGCTTGTTTGGCACAGATTTCGAATGATAAGGAATCAGAGTCTACTGCATGGAACGAACCATCCAATAAAGTTACTTTCATGCTGTTCATTGGGAAACCAGCCAATACACCATTCGACATGGCTTCTTTAAAACCTTTTTCTACTGAAGGGATATATTCTTTAGGAATATTACCACCTTTTACTTCGTCGATAAATTGTAAACCAGTGATTCCTTCATCAGCAGGTGCCACACGAACGATGATATCTGCAAACTTGCCACGGCCACCCGATTGTTTCTTGAACACTTCGCGGTGTTGGAACGGAGCTGTAATGGCTTCTTTGTATGCAACCTGTGGGTTACCTTGATTACATTCCACCTTAAATTCACGACGCAATCTGTCCATGATAATTTCCAAGTGAAGTTCACCCATACCGTTGATCACGGTTTGACCGGAATCTGGGTCAGTACGTACTTGGAAAGTAGGATCCTCTTCGGCCAGTTTTGACAAAGCAGTGCCTAATTTGTCAATATCAGCTTGTGTTTTGGGTTCTACGGCAATACCAATAACAGGATCGGGAAAAGTCATCGATTCCAATACAATTGGCTTTTCAGGAGAACACAAAGTATCGCCTGTACGCAAGTCTTTTAAACCTACAGCAGCACAAATGTCACCTGCTTCACAGGCTTCAATAGGATTCTGCTTGTTGGAATGCATCTGGAACAGGCGTGAAATACGTTCTTTCTTGCCCGAACGTGTGTTGAGCACGTACGAACCGCTATCGAGCGAACCCGAATAGACGCGGATGAATACCAAACGGCCTACATATGGATCGGTAGCTACCTTGAATGCCAACGCAGCCAAAGGTTCTTTCGGGTCAGATTTGCGAATAACTTCTTTATCGGTATTTGGATCAATTCCAGTGAGGTTCCCTTTATCTAGTGGGCTGGGTAGATAAGCTGCCACAGCATCCAATAAATATTGTACTCCTTTATTTTTGAATGACGAACCGCATATCATGGGCACAATAGCTTGTGCCAGAACAGCCTTACGGATCCCTGTTTTTAATTCTTCCACGGTAATGGAAGCAGAGTCTTCAAAGAACTTTTCCATGAGTACGTCATCGGTTTCTACCACAGATTCGAGCAATTGGTTGCGCATCTCGGTAGCTTCCTCCAACATGTCTGCTGGAATATCTAATATATCAACTTTTTGTCCCTTGTCGTCGCGCCAAAAGATTGCTTTGAATGTAATCAGGTCGACAATTCCCTCGAAAGCTTCTTCCGAACCAATAGGAATGACGAGGGGAACAGGATTTGATTTTAAACGCTCACGAACCTGATTCACTACGCTAATAAAATCTGCACCTTTACGGTCCATCTTATTGACGAAGCCAATACGGGGAACTCCATATTTTTCGGCTTGACGCCATACGGTTTCCGATTGTGGCTCAACGCCGCCTACTGCACAAAACAAAGCTACTGTACCATCGAGAACTCGTAACGAGCGTTCTACTTCGACGGTAAAATCGACATGCCCCGGAGTATCTATCAGGTTAATATGATATTCTTGATTATTATATGTCCATTTACAGGTGGTTGCAGCAGAGGTAATCGTAATGCCTCTTTCTTGCTCCTGCACCATCCAGTCCATGGTTGCGGCGCCGTCATGAACTTCTCCCAGCTTATAATTGACACCTGTATAGAATAAAATCCTCTCGGAAGTGGTTGTTTTCCCAGCGTCAATATGCGCCATGATACCAATGTTTCTGGTATACCTTAAATCTCTACTCATCTATTTATTATCCTCTTCTCTTACTTGTACCGGTTGCGGATTTTTAAAAACGGAAGTGTGAGAATGCCCGGTTGGCTTCAGCCATTTTGTGCATGTCTTCTTTCCTCTTGAATGCCCCACCTTCCTCGTTATAAGCAGCCAGAATTTCCGCAGCAAGCTTTTCGCTCATAGATTTTCCACTGCGTTTTCTTGCATACAATATCATGTTTTTCATACTTACCGACACTTTACGATCGGGACGTACTTCCATAGGAACCTGAAAAGTAGCACCACCTACCCGGCGGCTTTTTACTTCTACCATAGGAGTGACGTTTTCCAAAGCTTTACGCCAGATATCCAGCGGGCTCTTATCGTCTTCTTTGGCCTTAGCCTCAACGGTTTTCATGGCATCATAGAAAATAGTGAAAGCGGTAGTTTTCTTACCGTCAAACATCAGGTTGTTCACAAACCGCGTCACTTCCTTGTCACCATACACAGGGTCGGGTAATATAATCCGTTTTTTAGGTTTTGTCTTACGCATTGAAGTATACTATATATAATAATGTATATTATTTCTTTCCTTTTGCCGGAGCAGCACCTTTTTTCGGCCTTTTTGCCCCATATAATGATCGACTTGCCAAACGACCTTCAACACCCGAAGCATCCAATGCTCCACGAATGATGTGGTAACGTACACCGGGAAGATCTTTTACACGACCACCGCGAATTAATACGATGGAGTGCTCTTGAAGATTATGTCCTTCTCCTGGGATGTAAGCGTTCACTTCCTTTTGGTTCACCAATTTCACACGCGCTACTTTACGCATAGCTGAATTGGGTTTTTTAGGCGTAGTGGTATACACACGTACACAAACACCGCGCCGTTGCGGGCAAGAATCTAATGCCGGAGCCTTACTTTTATCAATAAGTTTGGTCCGTCCTTTTCTTACTAACTGCTGAATTGTAGGCATACAAGTCTATTTATCTCTGATTCAAAATATTTTTAAAAAATGGTCTGCAAAGGTACGGCTTTTTTTAATAAAAACAAGATGTGGAAAAATATTTTGAAAAAAACTTAAGGTCGCTTAGTTCTACGAAATGGTAGTAATTGATTTTGCATCGAAATAATAGTTGTTGCTTCACTCAAATTAGCTAATCCAGAGATTAATAAATTCGTCCTCCATACGAAAGAATATTGTGAATGTATGAGCCGAATTTTCTTAGAGGTTTTTAGTCACTATTTAGTACTCAAAATTTCCATGATTACTTTGAATAGTTAGTCTTTTCTTGTCTGAAGTTTCACATCTTCCGATAATTTTGGCTTCTACACCAAAAGATTCGGCAATTTGTATCACTTGTGCAGCATAAATCTCCGGAAGATAAATTTCCATGCGATGTCCCATATTGAATACTTGGTACATCTCGCGCCACGATGTTCCTGACTGTTCCTGTATGATACGGAATAATGGCGGAATTTCGAATAGGTTATCTTTGATGATATGTAGATTATCTACGAAATGTAGCACTTTAGTTTGTGCGCCGCCCGAACAATGCACTATACCATGAATCAAGGGACGTATTTCAGTTAGTATCCGCCGTATGATTGGAATATATGTACGTGTAGGTGAAAGTACCAATTTGCCCGCATCAAGGCCCAAACCATCAATGGCATCTGTTAGCCGGTAACTTCCGGCATATATTAGACCATTATCCATATGGTGATCATAGCTTTCAGGGTATTTAGCTGCCAAATATTTAGCAAAGACATCGTGGCGGGCTGAGGTCAATCCATTACTACCCATACCGCCATTATACATATTTTCATAAGTGGCTTGCCCTGAAGACGACAGTCCAACAATTACATCACCAGCCTGTATCTGTTCGTTGGTGATGACTTCGCTACGTTTCATACGGCAAGTTACCGTAGAATCGACAATAATGGTACGTACTAAATCACCCACATCAGCCGTTTCGCCACCTGACAAGTAAATGTTCATTCCGAAATCCCGCATCTGTGCAATGAGCTCTTCGGTGCCATTAATGATGGCAGCAATCACTTCACCAGGTATCAACGTCTTATTACGACCGATGGTAGACGATACCAAGATATTATCCACAGCACCAACACACAATAGATCATCGGTATTCATCACCAATGCATCTTGTGCGATGCCTTTCCAAACGGATAAATCACCTGTTTCGCGCCAATACATGTATGCCAGCGACGATTTGGTGCCGGCGCCGTCAGCATGCATGATATTGCAATATTCCGGATCACCACCCAAAATATCCGGCGAAACTTTACAAAAAGCTTTTGGATAAAGTCCTTTATCGATGTTTTTAATGGCTTGGTGTACGTCTTCTTTGGCGGCCGAAACACCACGCTGCATATATCGGTCGTTCATTTCTTGTTTTGATGATAGAACACAGACGATACAAGTTTAATTAACGCTCCCGGACTATATTTTGAAAATCCGTGCAATTTGTTATCTTGATATCGTCTGCATTCTATGAGAAACATTTATTTCAGCTTTGCAAAAGCTTCTTTCATCGAAGCCATTGCTTTTTTCAATTTTTCATCGGCAGTAGCATACGATAAACGGATACACTTTGGTTCGCCGAATGCGTCCCCAGGTACGGTAGCCACATGTCCTTTACTCAGCAGGTAAAGACTTACATCACCACAATCTTTAATGGTAGTTTCCCCATCGCTTTTGCCGAAATAATAACTTACATCAGGAAAAACATAAAAAGCGCCCTGCGGAATATTATACCTGAGACCAGGTATTTCGGATAAACCTTGTATGACTAAATCACGACGACGTTTGAATACCTTCTTCATATCTTCAGTGAAACTACTTTCGGCAGTTAATGCTTTCAATGCAGCCCGTTGGGCGATAGATGAAGGACCCGAAGTAAACTGACTTTGTAATTTCGAACAAGCTTTAGCAATCCAAAGAGGAGCAGCCAGATAACCAATACGGTAGCCAGTCATAGCATAAGCTTTAGATACGCCATTGATCACCACTGTACGATCTTTTACATTGGCAAACTGAGCAATACTTTCGTGTTTACCCACAAAATTGATGTGTTCATAAATTTCGTCGGCGATGATGATGATACGCGGATGCTTGGCAATGATGTCAGCAATAACTTTCAATTCATCTTTAGAATAAACACTACCTGTTGGATTAGAAGGAGAACAAAGCAAAAAAGCTTTGGTTTTTGGAGTAATGGCGGCTTCCAACTGGGCTGGAGTCACCTTATAATCGTTTTCTACAGTGGTTTGTATCACAACGTTGGTTCCACTGGCCAATTTTACCAATTCAACATAGGTTACCCAATAAGGGGCAGGCACGATCACTTCATCGCCATCGTCAACGATGGACATAATCGCATTAGCTAAAGAATGTTTTGCACCGTTGGATACGATAATTTGTTGGGGAGTATATTCAAGATTATTTTCATTTTTAAATTTGGCAACTACTGCTTTGCGAAGGTCCATATAGCCATCACCAGGCGAATAGAATGAAAAATTTTTGTCAACAGCTTCTTTGGCAGCTTCTTTAATATGGTCGGGGGTGAAAAAATCGGGTTCGCCCACACTAAGATTTACCACATCAACACCTTGTGCCTGTAAGTCCTGGCTCTTTTGATTCATGGCCATGGTCTGAGATTCCGAAAGGCAAGCTAATCTTTTAGATAATAATTCCATACAATAAATAATGAATTGAAAATTTTCTTTGTTGTTACTTAAACCGAACAAAGTTACGTTTTTATCAAGATCTTTTTATAATTTTTTTATTTTTGTTGATAATATTTTCTTATAGAAAAATGTTCTACAATATACTGGTTTGTTTTGCGTTATTTGATAAAAACTAAATGTGATATGAAAAAAATATGGTTTTTTATAGTCGTAATGTCTGTTTTGTCTTGTAGTAAGGGTGATGATGATTCTTATTCCTATTCAAGCGAGTCAACTATTTATTCTAAAGCCAAGCAAACGGTTTTGCGTGAGCTGGTATTCATATTGAAACCATATGCTGTGCATGAAAATGTGAAAAAATATATCACTATTCCTGTGATATCTAATGTCAAAATCCTGATTAATGGACAAGAATGGGGATTGTTTTCATCACTTGAATTAGATATTTCTCATATCAATAATAAAGAAACAGTAGATGATTTTTATGTTCGATTATCTCCTGTCAAATATGTGGTACAAGCCCCGTATATAATGTCTAATGATGTTCTGACAACGGCGGGAGAATATTCTGATTTATTGAGCAAATATATTTCATTGCAGCCCGGCGGCTATGTGTGCCAAATTAGTTATTTTGAATTGACGGATAACAATGGTGATACACATCGAATATATCCTTTAATAGCTGAACATTTTGAAGTAAAGGAAAATACAGTGAGCGCTTTTATTGGTGAATTTGAAATATTAATAAATTGAGTTATGAGAACTATTGTTATTTTATTGATTTTGTCTACCTTGCTATTTGTAGCGTGCGAAGACGAAGGTAATATTATTGTTCAAAATAAAGTGCACAACGCTACCTTGACCCAAGTGAGTTGGGGGA
The DNA here is from genome assembly GCA_031551935.1 of Bacteroidales bacterium. Lineage (GTDB taxonomy): Bacteria > Bacteroidota > Bacteroidia > Bacteroidales > UBA4181 > JAIRLS01. The sequence continues at coordinate 676 of JAVBMZ010000026.1, read as the reverse complement.
CTTATCATGTAGCCTCGTCTTTATTGCCGGGTGAAAAAAGTTCGGAAAAATGTATTAGTGATAAAAAAGATAATTTTCCGAAAATAGCAATTGTAAAGTTCTATCTGAACCGTGACGATAAGCAAGTATATCTTGAGACAAAACAGATGTTTACACTGAATGGGGGTCAAAATTTGCTTATTGTAATATCTGATACGACATCGGTGGTCAATCCTTATACTGTCCAGTAGGCTTTTGGAGATTAAAAATTTATTTGATTTTTTAGTTCAGGTTTTACAGAGACAATCTCAGGAGCTCATTACGAATGGCGTTAGCCAAAGTTTATCACTTTTAAAAGGCGTCAAACAAATTGTGCTTAGCCCATCAAACGAATTGTATATAAAATAACGTAATTTATTGTTTTATAAATCGGTATGATTTTTATATATCGCCCGATATGTTTTACAAGCATTTGGCACGGAATATCAGGCGTGAATTAAATCAATTGAATGTTATTTAAAACTGCGGAAGGGTGACCGCCTTACGACAATCACCCTTCCGGATTCGCCCGGGCACGCAACCCCGACGACACTGCAAAGATATATAAAAACCTCGAACGGGCAACAATCGTTTGATTATCACCCGTTCGGATTCGGCCGGATACGCAATCCCGCCAGCACAAAGATACAACTTTTTA
>JAVBMZ010000113.1:0-4468 GCA_031551935.1 Bacteroidales bacterium | reverse complement strand
AGTTATCATCGACTATATTCCGTATGGATAATATGGCATGTCAATTACTCAAAGGACTAAGTACCACCAATGGCGCCATCATTTCTTCTAAAGAGACACCTCCGTGTTGAAATGTATTCCGGTAATAGTTTGCGTAATGATTATAATTCTTGGGATAGATCATATAATCTTGTCCCGTCGCAAAAATATAACTGGTGCTTACATTTAGTTTAGGTAAGCGTATACTTGTCGGATCTTTCACTTCAAAAATGCTTTTCGACTCGTAATTGAGGAATTTTCCCTGCTTATAGCGCAGGTTAGACGAACTATCCTTGTCACCTAATACTTTGACGGGATTGGTAACGCTGACAGAACCGTGATCGGTGGTAATGATCAATTTTATTTTTTCTTCAGACAATTGCTTGATGATATCCAGCAAGGAAGAATGTTCGAGCCACGAACGTGTAATCGACCTATAACCCGACTCCGAAGCGGCTAAATCACGTATAACATCTACATTGGTACGTGCATGTGATAACGTATCTACAAAATTATAGACAAATACCGAAAAATCGCTATTCAAATAATCGTGTAAATTTTCGGCAACACGTTTTCCGTGTCTTTCATTGCTGATTTTTTCGTAGGACAGGCTATAACGTAATCCAAGCCTCTGCAATTGTTTCCGCAACAATTCCTGTTCGTGCAGGTTATGGCTGTCTTCCTCTTCGTCCTCATTAGTCCAAAATTCAGGATGTAACAGTGCTATATCTAATGGCATCAATCCAGAGAACAGAGCATTACGTGCATATTGAGTTACGGTAGGCAGAATAGCGCAATACAGCATTTCCTTGTCTGCTTTGTAATATTGGCTCACAACAGGAGCAATCGTATACCACTGGTCTAAACGCAGATTATCTATCAATATGAGTGCTGTCTTTTGGTGTTGGAACATTGGAAATACTTCTTGGCGTAACACCGTGGGCGACATGAGCGGTTTACGATCAGCACGTTTGCCAAACCATTGCTCGTAATTATTACGGATGTAGCGTGTAAAATTATTATTGGCATCATTTTTTTGCGTTTGCAATATTTCATGCATCCCTTTGTCATTGAGTTTTTCGAGTTCCAAATCCCAGTAAACAAGCTGTTTGTATATCGATGACCAGTCTTCAAAATTACCGGCCATATTGATATCGTTACCTATCTGAGTAAATTTTGACTGGTACATGGATGTGGTTTGCTCGGTGACCAATCGTGACGATTCCGTATTCTTTTTGATGGAAAGCAATATTTGGTTTGGATTAACAGGCTTGATCAGATAGTCGGCAATTTTTGACCCAATAGCCTGATCCATGATATTTTCCTCTTCGCTTTTAGTGATCATTACCACTGGTACCACCGAATTAACCACTTTCATCTCCGACAAAGTTTCGAGACCAGTCAACCCAGCCATGTTTTCGTCCAAAAATATCAAATCGATACTATGTTCCTTCAGCATTTCAATGCCATCATATCCATTGGTAGCTGTGATAACCCGATAACCCTTATTTTGCAAAAACAAAATGTGCGGACGCAATAAATCAATTTCATCGTCCACCCATAGAATGGTGATATGCTTGTTCATACTTTTTACATTATACTTTAAATTCCAGATCACCAATAATTTATATTTGATGTCGAAATTTAAATTTCTTTATTGTCCTAAATATTCTTTTTTGAAAAATTCAATATAATCCCCAATTTTCTTATCTCCTTCCAAAACAATATAATTGTCTGCGGAAATAATAAAAGGTGTATATTCATACTTTGTGTTCTTCGCTACCGAAGCGGAGTTCATCACAAACATACGATAGTATTCCTGTGCTTTTGCCAAATCAGGAAAACTCTGTACGATTAGTATAACGTGGTCTGTATCGATATTATTGCGTACCAATTCCAATTTAGTATTTGCATAACGATCAAGGTTAAAGTTCAACACATCAAACGATAGTTGATTGATGTCCTCCTTTGCCTGTATCAGCCATCCGAAATAGAATACTCCGGTAGTTTGATGGGTATAGATAGATTTAGCTCGTTCGACCTGATCAGCCTGTTTCATTGTCGGATCCTCACCGTCCATGTAATTTATCAACTCCTGGGCGGCCACTGCTACTTCATCACCAGGATACCCTGCAACAATCTTTTTCATTTCGTTACGCATTGTTTCCTGTGTACCCAATTTTCCCGTTGATAATGCTTTTAAATAAGCAAACTTAGGTACTAAAACATCTTTAGGGTAACGCGCCACAGCATCGGTAGCCAAAGCGATTACTCTTTCGTACTCGCCACGGTTATAGGTATCATAGGTTTGTTCATACAATTTTTCAGTTTCACCTTGCTGCTGAGCCATCTTATCCAGATATGCCGGATCCAGAATAATCTTGGCAAAAGTACTTTCAGGCGCTTGGGTCAGCATCCAGTTCTTACACCTGTTAGCCTCAGCTGTATTGTTCATTTGTGTATACAACAAATATAAGTAATAATAGGATGGTACGGTGTATTCTCCTCTCGGGTAGCGACGCACCAAATCTTCATATTGGGCTGCTGCCAATGCATATTCTTTAAAATCGTTGTTATAGATATAACCAGAGGTATACAACCCTTCTTGAATCATCCGGTTCGAAGCTGACATCATCGAATCAGTAAGCGGGATATTCTGTAAGTAATACCCTCGGCTGTGTGTATCCGACATTTGGGGCGCTCTTGCAGTGGCTTGTGCCCCATCACTCTCACCAGTACCTTCTCCGGCCAGGTATACCTCAGCCATAGTGCCTTTATTTTTGCGCCGCCAATTGTCTTCTAACGTACGTCGCCCCCATCTCGCTTGAAATTCACCAATCCCTTGACTCACGGTTGTCGGATTATAAAAATACCACTGCGCTTTTGCGGTAGGATCTGACAATGAACTCCGGCGCCCCACATTAGCATAATATTGCTGCAATCGCAATGCTTCTGCATCTTTGTTAGCTTGTTCTTTACGCTGTAGCTCAAAAATAATATTGTCGATAAACCGGTTACGCTCTGTATCTGACATCCGTGCAATACGCTGTACACTATCTTGGAAGTGCACTGTGTTAAGGTTCTCAACTAAAGTATTCAGGTTGTCGGCTTTAGCTTTTAGCTGTATATAATTGGGATAGCTTGGCTGCATATTGACCATTGCACTATCATAATATGCTTGGGCAGGAATATAATCCCGCCTATCATAAAATAAGTTACCCAAGGTCAGGTATGATTTGGTTTTCTGTGGCAGGTTGGTGGTAGAAGATCGAGCTGATTGCTGAAAATAATCGATAGCCTGGTTCACATTGCCTTCATGTAATTCAATCTCGGCAAGTGCAAAATATATCTGGTCGTGATATTCTGTATTTTTACTATCACGTAACATCTTATTAAGCTGTTTTTTGATGTCACTGATGTCGGCTCCACTACCCCTGGAAGCCGCTGCAAGATTGATGGTTGCATTAAACGACATTTCATACGTTGGGTGCATCTTAATGACCTTTCGGAAATTAGCAGACGCATTGGCATAATCTTTTTGATCCAAATATAATTGCGCCAACACATAACGGTAACGCATCTTGGTTTTTTTATGTCTTGTGTAAAGCAATGCCTGTTCCAAATAATCAATGGCATCCAGATAGCGTTGTTGCCGAATCACAACATCGGCTGTAGTAGCTGCCAATTCTGCTTTAAACGCCTTTTTGTTGGGAGCATTCTCGTCATCCTGAAGTTCGGCCAATAGGCGTTCAGCTTCACGATAGTTTTTTTCTTCGATAAATGTCTTGGCTCGCCATAGCTTAGCTTCAGCCGCACTCGTTTCTCCGGGAAACTCCGACTGTATGAAATTAAATGTCTGGGCTGCCTGGTAGTACTGATTGGTATACATGTATGACTTACCGATCAACAAATAACATTGATCCATGTATTTGTTGAATTCCCTTTTGTCGTAAAATTTCTTTTCCGACGGTGACATGCCTGACTTTTTTACTTTCGGCTTTGCCGTGATGGAATGCAAGTTGACTGCTTTTGTAGCCTTTCGCAATGCAACATCCATATCACTCGACACAGCTTGCGCCACAGCCTGATCGCCATACAAAAAAAGCGGTAAAATACGCGTATAATCGTCTTGTTTACTTTCCTCAGCCTTTTTTACACCCCGTTTGTAGCTCTCGTTAGCATTAAACAAAACGTTGTAGCGGGTAGTAATGTTGTGGTAAGTACGACTGATACCGGTATTCTTTTCGGTGCTGCATCCCGGAAAAAATACCGAAAAAGCCCCTACAGCCAGTAATACGATATAAAAAAATGTTTTCTTCAAGTTTCCAGATATAAGCTTAGCTTTATCAAAAATACAGATTACTCGCAAAGTAACAAAAAAATGTCCGTATTACTTAACAGAGTTTTAAGAAAGATATTTTGTAGGAACGCATTTTTTATGGTGATACAC
>JAVBMZ010000114.1:0-11947 GCA_031551935.1 Bacteroidales bacterium | reverse complement strand
AGAACATCCGTATTATGGTTCATTTGGCTATCATGTGTCTAACTTTTTCGCCGTTTCGTCTCGTTTTGGAACACCTGATGACTTCAAATCATTGATAGATACAGCACATCAATGTGGTTTGCGGGTTATCATGGATTTGGTACATTCGCATTCAGTCAAAAATGTAGCCGAAGGGCTGAACATATTTGATGGTACGCCCTACCAATATTTTCATGGCGATGGTCGTCGTAACCACCCGGCATGGGATTCACTGTGTTTCGATTATGGCAAAAACGAAGTGGTGCATTTTCTGTTATCCAATTGTAAATACTGGTTGGAGGAGTATCATATAGATGGATTCCGATTCGACGGAATCACCAGTATGTTGTATACGCATCATGGCTTGTCGAAAGATTTTACGGAATATGCCATGTATTTTGACGGCAGCGAAGATAAGGATGCAACTACCTATTTGATGTTGGCCAATAGGTTAATCCATCAGGTAAAACCTGAAGCAATGACTATTGCCGAAGAGATGAGTGGTATGCCCGGAATTGCCACCCCTATCGAAAGCGGGGGGATTGGCTTTGATTATCGATTAGCCATGGGTACGCCGGATTATTGGATCAAAACAATTAAGGAAAAGAGTGACGAAAGCTGGGATGTCAATGAAATATATTACGAGTTGTGCCGTAAACGCGATGATGAAAAAACCATCGGATATGTAGAATCGCATGACCAAGCATTAGTAGGAGACAAAACTGTCTTTTTCAGACTGATTGACAAAGAGATATATTACCAGATGAAGACATCTGACAAAAGTTTGGTCGTAGATCGTGGCATGGCGTTGCACAAAATGATTCGGTTGATCACTATTGCTACGTCCGGCAATGGCTATCTTTGTTTTATGGGTAACGAATTCGGTCATCCAGAATGGATTGATTTTCCGCGCGATGGCAATAATTGGTCATACAAGTATGCACGTCGTCAGTGGAGTTTATTGAATGACAAGAATTTGAAGTTCCATTTTTTAGCTGATTTTGATAAAGCGATGTTGTCTTTGGTCGGTAATGAAGCGTTTTTTAGTCGGCCTTCTGAATTATTGCTCGAGGATAAAAAATGCCAAATTCTTGCCTTCCGCCGTAATGGACTGGTGTTTGTGTTTAATTTCAGCCCAGATCATTCTTATACTGATTATGGTATCCCAACAGGACCTGGAAAATTCAATATTGTGCTTGACACAGATTCACCTCAATTCAGTGGATTTGGCTTAATTGACGAATCGTTGGATTATTTTTCCGGTAGTATTTTTGCCGATCGCCCGATGGAGAATAATCATCTGAAAGTATATTTGCCGGCACGTTGTGCTTTGGTATTTGAGAAATTGCCGGCAAAAAGCATATACGACTTGTAATCACCATAACAGATGAACGCAGATCATATAAAATACTGTGTTTATCATAAAATTATACATAAATGAAAATCACAATTATAGGATCCGGGAATATTGGATCCGCTTTAGTTACAGGTTTATTACGGAATGGAACGATTGTTTCGGAAAGTATCACTTTAACAGATGTTTCACAAGACCTTTTAGACTCATTTTCCGTTAAAGGCATTCATACACTGCAAAGTAATGTTGAGGCTGTGAAATCAGCCGATATGGTTATCCTCTGTGTCAAACCATATTTGGTTCGTTCTGTGGTTGAAGAAATCCTACCTTCGCTTGCAGACCAAACACTGCTTGTATCGTTGGCTGCGGGTATTACCTTAAATCAATTGAGCCTTTTTGCTGGAAAAAGACCATTGTTTCGTATAATTCCTAATACTGCAATGGCTGTTTGCCAATCAATGACTTGTATTGCATCGGATAATACAAACCCGACTCAAACACAAACCGTACTTAGCCTTTTTAGCTATGTAGGAAAAGCGATGCTTATTGACGAATCGTTAATGAACGCAGCCACTGTTATTGCCTCTTGCGGAACGGCTTTTGCATTACGTTACCTGCGTGCTGCTATGACAGCTGGCGTGGAGATTGGTTTACGACCTGCTGTCGCCGAAGCGATGATTGCTCAAACGATGCTGGGTGCTGCTACATTGATTACCGAATCAAACAATCATCCCGAGCAGGAAATCGACAAAGTAACTACGCCTAAGGGAATTACCATTAAAGGGCTGAATGAGATGGAACATTCCGGTTTTACTTCAGCAGTGATGCAGGGTATTCTTGCAGCATACGAAGTATTGGATGTATAACGGATATAGAATCTAACTACAAAGGTCTTATATTAAGCGGCTTCGGAAGCCATTGTGTCGATTGTGTCGATTGTGTCAATTGTGTCAATTTTTTCATATGTTGAATGGGAAATGATAATTTTTAATGTTTATCTTAATATTTTTAAGATAAACCACCATTTATTTAATGTTTACATTAAAATGCGCTTGTAGCATCCTATGCTTCAGTTCATCTTTTTAGAGTTTCCATTTCAGATAATAACGGAAAACTGATGACATACCCTTTTGTAGCGTCATATTTTTGAATTTGGCTGTTTTTCACGATTGGTTTTTGTCCATATTTTTCCATAAGTACTGTTACCACTCAACATGATAAAAGGAAAATTCTTCAAAGCGGTTGTAAACAAATACTTCGTGGTATTGTTGTACTTATTACCCAATCAATTGTGAAGCCTCGAATGGTAAAAAATACCTGAGAAAGCTTATTGCAAAAACATTTCTTCAATATAATGTCTCATATACCTCAATGAAAATAGAAAGGAAGTGGTGGAAAGAAGCTATTGTATATCAGGTTTATCCTCGCAGTTTTCAGGATAGCGATCATGATGGCATTGGTGACCTGAAAGGGATCTCTATGCGGCTGGACTACTTAGTGAGTCTTGGAATTGATATCATATGGTTGAATCCGATTTTTAAATCGCCTAACGACGACAATGGGTATGATGTAAGCGACTATTATGATATCATGTCTGAATTCGGAACTATGGAAGATTTCAATACCCTGCTCAGGGAAGTTCATGAGCACAGGTTGAAATTGATTCTTGACCTGGTAGTTAACCACACAAGCGACGAACACCCATGGTTTATCGAAGCTGCTAAATCAAGGAATAGTGAATATTACCATTATTACCATTGGTGGCCTGCCGAAAAAGGGAAACCGCCATTCAGGCAAAGTTATTTCGATGAAGACAGCGATGCATGGAAATATAACCCTTCGACCGATTCGTACTACCTCCATTATTTTTCGGTAAAACAGCCTGATCTTAACTGGGATAATCCAACGGTACGGCAAAAGGTATATGAGATCATTAAATTTTGGTTAGATAAAGGAATCGACGGATTCCGTATGGATTCTATACCTTTGATCGGAAAAAATTCCTTATTCCCGAAGTTTAACCTTACCCGGAATCCGGACATTTACGGGCGTTATGCCCGACATCCCTTGTTACATGAATATTTGCAGGAGATGAACCGCGAAGTTCTCAGCAAATATGATGTTGTCAGCGTGGGAGAAGGGTCGGCCGTGAAAATTAAGGATATTTCAAAATTTGTCAACCCGAAGCGTCATGAACTGGATCTGCTGTACCATTTTGGCCCATCGGAAATTCGCAATCACACCGCTGCCGATTCCCCTGATTCGGGAATAGATTACAGTTTGATATCATTAAAGAAAATGTTTGATGATAGTGACAAAGCTGCGGGTAAAGGATGGCCATCTATCTATTTGGGCAATCATGATCAGCCCCGTATGGTTACCCGTTTTGGCAGCGACCAACCTGAGTTTCATGCTCTATCATCCAAAATGCTGTGTACCTTTTTGCTTACCATGAGGGGTACTCCATTCTGGTTTGCAGGAGATGAAATAGGAATGAGTAACATCAAATTTGAAACGATTGAAGATTATAACGATGTCTCAACACGAAATGCTTACAGATACATTGATAAAGTAGGAGGTGATGCAAAAGCATTTCTTGAGGAACAGAAGCAAACAGCCCGTGATAATGCCCGTACGCCGATGCAATGGGACCAGACTGCAAAAGCAGGGTTTACAACAGAGGCACCCTGGCTGAAAGTAAACCCAAACCATACGACTTACAATGTGGCCGATGAGGAAAGAGAACCCGACTCGATACTCAATTATTTCAAAAAAGCCATTCAGTTAAGAAAATTAAATGATGCCTTGGTTTATGGAAATTATCATTTGTTAGATCCTAAGAATGAAAGAGTATATGTTTATACGCGCGAAACGGAAAATCAGAAATTCCTGATTGCTCTGAATTTTTCGCCCCGAATGGCAGAGACGCAGTGTGGTATTGATTTACAAAACGCAAAGATGGTTCTTAACAATTATACGGTGGCAGATCAACCCGATCTGCAAAAACTGATTATTTTAAGGCCTTTTGAAGCGCTTGTATACCAATTGTAATCAATCGCTATTCTTTCACCCAGACGGCTAATTTTCCGCCATGCACTCGAAATATTGCTTTGCCCTGATCGTCAATGACAACTTTTTCGGAGACATTTCCTGTAATTTCATGCCAGGTTTCGCCTCGACGGTTTTCTCCTACAAGCATTTCCTTTTCTCCGTCGTCGCCATTTGATATCAGGAGCGCCAGGCCGGAATCGGGGTAATCGTTCTCACCTTTGCGAATAAACCCTACCGTATTAGGATGATCAAAATAATCTACCTGTTCCCCATAGGCATATTTTCTTCTGGCATCAAGCAATATATCCAAAATCAATTTATGAGGAGATGTTTCTCCGCCAACGCCATAATAATCGCCATAAAAAATACAGGGATAACCCTTCTCCATCAACAATATAAGTCCATAAGCCAATGGTTTGAACCAGGGGTCGATTTGTGACTCAAGGGAACTGCCATGTTGCGAATCATGATTGTCGACAAAAGTCACTGCGTTGGCCGGAAATTTGGTGACCAAGGTGTTTTCCAAAAATTTGGTGAAATTAAATTCTTTCCCTTCATGGGATGCTTTGAACATATTATAATGCAATGGCACATCAAATAAATTAATTTGATAATCAACCATTTCAAGATATTTTTGTAAGGAGTCGAAATCGCCTTTCCAATACTCGCCGACTGCATAAAAGTCTTTACCCATATCGGCTCTTACTGCTTCGAGGAACTGTTTGATGAATAGATCATCCATGTGTTTGATTGCATCCAGCCGCATACCCTGTAGGTTCAATTCTTTCGAGACCCAAACACCCCAATAATTCAATTCCTTGATAACATCAGGATGGTTCAGATCGATATCGTTACCCAACAGGAAATCGTAATTCCCTTTTTCTGTGTCAACTCCTTCACTCCAATGCTTTCCTTCGCCTAAAATGCGATAAACTCCTGTTTTCCTAGCCGTATCATCATATTCAGTGCCGGTGAAGTGGTACCAGTGCCATTTAAAAGCAGAATACTTATCTTTCCGTCCCGGAAAATTATATCCTGTCCACCCTTGAATTTCATGCTCTTCGCCTATGGCCTGGTAACGTTGTTGAGGGTCAACTTCCACCGCCGTAAATTTTTCGGTATAATCTCCTCTTACCTTATGGTTCATCACGGCATCAAGATAAACCGATATTTCATACTTATGTAATTCGTCTATCGCTTTTTTCAATTCTTGCTTGGTCCCATATTTGGTTCTTACAGTATTTTTCTGCTCAAACTCGCCTAAATCGAACAGGTCGTAAGTAGCATAACCTTCGTCCTGTTGCTCATCTGCTTTGTATGCCGGTGGAATCCATATAGATGTGATTCCTATTTCATGTAAATGTGCGGCATCTTCTTTTAGTTTTTTCCACAAATTTCCATCATTAGGAAGCTTCCACTCGAAATACTGCATCATAACACCATTCTTCATAAGACACAAATTTAAACGTTATCGTTTCTTACAATATACGGATAATTTTAATGTTTTCCAAATTGATTTGCATATTCTGAGTTTGCAACTTTACGAGTAATAGCGTATAGTCGCTTTATCTTTTATTTAACATGTAAAAAGAGAAAAAGTTTAAACTATTAACCTTCTTGAATTATGTAATTATTTCATTTTTATAAACTTATTGAATAAGAAAGTGTTTATTGTTAATTACACGTTAAGTTTTATTTTGCCATTTACGGATTTCTAAAAAAACAATCATCATTTCTACAAATTTATTGATCAAAGTTACAAAAGGGAATCAACGTTCAGCTAAGGTTTGTTCACTTAAGAATTTTAATTTGTCGATGATCATCATTGATAATATCGACTCCCAATTCTTAAGGACATTTTTTATAAAATCTTTATATCCATATTACTTTCTTTATAAAATACATATAAACACTCGTATATTTTTGTATGCATTAAGTGGATAAATGCAAAAATGAGAAGATGAAAAACTTCCTCCTTATTTAACGCCAAAAACACTACCAGCAAGTTAATTGAGGCTAACAGTAGACAAAACATGGCGGGATTTATCAAAAGATACGCAGGTTAAACATTGGAAAAATCAATATCTTTGTTATCCATGTATGATGGCTACATTCAGTGATTAAAAAGTATAAAGTGTTGTGAGAACCTAATGAAATGAAACTTTCTAAACAAAAATCTATTGACCAGAATAATCTTCAAGTTCATGATATACTGAATTTTATTCAGAAAAAGGATATGGAAACAAAGCGGAAAGGAAAGCTCAAAATTTTCTTTGGCATGTTGCCCGGTGTAGGAAAAACAACTGCTATGCTTCAGGAAGCTCAGGCACAAGTCACCAATGGGTCAAAAGTGGTAGTAGGATTTATAGAATGCAATACCCGTCCTGCAACACAAGAAATGGTAGATTCTCTTCCTATTATTCCTCCCAAAGAGATTAGGTATAATGGCGAAATCCTTCAAGAAATGAATGTTGAAGCCATTATCAAGACACATCCTGATCTAGTAGTGGTTTACGATTTCGCTCACAACAACGCTCCTGGGAGTCGTAATGCAAAGAGATATCAGGACGTTCAGGAGTTACTTGATGCCGGAATTGATGTATACACGATACTTAGCGTAGTAAATCTTGAAAGTTGCCACAAAGAAGCCTGTCAAATAGCAGATATGACTTTCACCCGGGTACTGCCTGACGAGATTTTTGAAAAAGCCGACGAGGTGGAGTTTATTGATATCAATCCCGGATTGTACCTTACCCGTTTAAAAGAAGGAAAGGTAAACATGGAAAATCAATCTGCAATGGCTATTAGGAATTTATCCTATAAAGAGAAAATATCGACCTTGCGGAAAATGGCATATCGTAAAGTTTCCGAACGGGAAGACAAACAACAGGCCAGAAGTAATTGGCCACCTGAAACCCGGCAACATATACTGGTACTCATTAGACCAACGGAAGCTTCCAAACCCTTAATACGGAGAACCCAGACAATGGCTACCCTCATGGATGCTGAATGGTCGGCTTTGTATATTGAATCGGACAGTATGTTGGACGAAGAAGCAAGGGAACAACTAGCTGACAATATTTATTATGTTAGTCAACTGAAAGGTAATGTCATCAGTGCTTCGGGCAATGATCGAGCGAAAATATGCTTAGAAGTCATTCAACGTGAAAATGTTACTCATGTTATTCTTGGACAGGATTTTATTTTTGAAGGCAAGAAAAAAAATTTCGTCAAAAAATTAGCTGAGCAGAACAGTCATGTCAACATATACATCGTAGGTACCGCAGTCCAACCAAAAAACAAATATAAAAACCTGTTCACCCGTCCGCTCATCAAGACCAAATTGAGCGAGTACATGATGACTGTTGTCGCTTCTATCCTTACTGCCCTTATATGTGTGCCACTTGCAAAAAAAACGGGATATCTCTCGGTATCAATGCTCATGGTACTTGTTCTTTTCGTCCTGGCAAATTTTATGCATATTGGTCCCGTCATCTTGGCCACAATCATGGGTGTATTAGGTTGGCTTTTTTTCTTCCACTCTGCAGATTATCCTGATTATTTTGTCGACCATCCTTCCGATGTAATAGCTATTGTTGTATTTTTTGTCATTGTCTTTCTTAATGGGCTTCTCACCTTCAGGGTCAGGGAACAAAAAACAACTCTCGTCGACCGTGAAAGGAAGACCAATGCATTGCTCCGTCTTACTGAAAAATTCAGCAATGCTACGAATATCAGCGATGTCGTAGAAGCAAGTGTAGAAAACATACGAAAATATTTTGCCGTTGACGCTTTTTTTATTTTTTGCGGCGATGATCATCAACTGACCGATACCAAATATATTCCCAAGGAAATAGCCCTTTCTGTATCTGAACTGGAAGTAGCCAATTGGGCTTTCAAGTACAACCAGAATGCAGGAAAATATACGACAACCTTTCCTTCGGCCACCTACACTTATTATTCACTAAGAGGGTTGACCCTCAAGTCTGGGGTATTGGCCGTACAACAAAGAGAGGCATTTACAGGTAAAACTGCTGTGTTTTGGGATGCATTTTTGTCGCAGGTTTCTCAAGCGACTGAACACCAACATTTGGTTGAATCCGCTCGAAAGATGGACTTAGTGAATGAATCCGAACGATTGTATAAAACCTTGTTCAATTCTATCTCACATGAGTTGAGAATTCCAGTGGCAACCATCATGGGTGCTTCCGACACGCTACTTGTTACCCATTATCCTGAAGAAATCAAAAAAGAATTATACAGCGAAATGTTCAAAGCATCCAAAAGGCTTAATAGGCTAATTGAGAATCTACTAAATATGTCAAGGATTGAAGCTGGCAGAATTATTGCACAACTCGATTGGTGTGATATACATGATTTGGTCAACCGTGTACTTGAGAGTCTCTCTGAGGAACTTCAGATATTCCGCGTCGTCGTGAGTATTCCCAAATCTATGCCTTTGATTAAACTCGATTTTGGATTAATGGAACAAGTTTTGTACAACTTAATATATAATTCCTGTCAATATGCATCGGCTGGAACCACCATATGTATTAAAGCATATACCGAGAACAATATGTTGATATTGGAAGAAATGGACAAAGGAGCCGGTTTTGAACCTGACGCCCATGATGTGTTCAATAAATTTTACCGAGGAAAGGATAGTAAAACCGGTGGGTTGGGATTAGGCCTTTCTATTGTAAAAGGCTTTGTAGAAGCACATAAAGGCCTCGTATCTGTCAAAAATCGCCAGGGTGGAGGAGCGCATTTTATCATACAGATACCTACTGAAGTTGCTTATGAAAATGAAAATGAAAACGGAAATGAACAGTAATTTAATATTGATCGTAGATGACGAGCTGTCTATTCGCCGTTTGCTTTCCATCACTCTGGAAGCCAGCGGGTACAAAACCATCAATGCAGTTGCCGGAAAAGAAGCGTTGGTGACAGCTGCCAGTAACAGTCCCGATTTGATCGTTCTCGATTTAGGTTTGCCCGATATGGATGGTATGGAAGTCCTGAAAAGCTTACGGGAATGGTACGCCGGGCCAATAATTATCCTCTCTGTGCGCAACTCCGAAAACGATATCATCAAGGCATTGGATGCCGGTGCTAATGATTATTTAGCAAAACCGTTTCGCACGGGTGAATTACTGGCTCGTATCCGCGCTGCTATTCGTCAAAAACAGGACAGGGAAGGTAGTCCTATCTTTGAATATGCAGACCTTAGTGTTGATATTGCCAACCGCGTCGTTAAAAAAAACGGAAAAACCATCAAGCTTACTACTACCGAGTTTGCCATGCTCACCTTATTTGTTCAGAATATCGGGTGTGTATTGACCCATCAATATATCCTTAAAGAAATTTGGGGAAAGAATTATTCTGATCAAAGCCATTATTTGCGGGTATTCGTTGCCCAACTCAGAAAAAAAATAGAAGATGACCCCGCTAAACCTGTCTTATTGACCACAGAATCGGGTATCGGGTACCGATTTGGCACATGAAATATTTTTGCTGTAGCGTAATCAAGACTACGAAAAAAGCTCCGTTTATTTGTAAATAGGCAATAAACTTTGTATCTTTAACCATACTTAAGTTATAAAAAAGACCAACATGAAAACAGATTTGTATACAAAATGTATTTTAACCATCATTGCGGTATGCTTGGTAATTATAGTAGTAATCAATTGGATATAATACCTTCGGTTCACGCTGGTCCGATTGGAAATAATGTAACACCATCTCCGAACTATGGACTGATTCCTGTAAATCCGAACGGTTTGATCAACGTGAATATTGAACAAATCAATGGAAGATCAATTAGTCCGTTCAGCAATGCAATTGATGTGAATATTAAGCAATACGGAGGTTCGGATGTAGATAAAAATTGGGGGCTTCCTGTACAAATACAACACGACAGGACTAAGTGAATATTTTGAATTCAACCATCATGAATCTTCGTGATGGATTTCTTGGAAAAAAATAATAGCCGACGTTTTTTCGACTTATCATCAACCAACAACAATTTGACATCCTGTCCATTAACTTCACAAAAAACTTTTGCACAAGATTTGTATATCAAATCAATGGAAAGATAAGTGACAGAAATTCTGAAAGCATGGTGAGTTTACAGGTGGATATTTTTCATTTTATCTGTATAATAATCAAGTTAGAAGAATAGGATAATCGATTAATGAAATTATATTTGCATCAATGATTGATGATGAAATCTCCATGGGATTTGCGGCAAAACAACCGCGATCATTTATATTGGATGTTGCGTTCGATCAGTTTTTCTGAGATCTTTCATCTGTCCGGTCAAATGGACATCTGATGTTAAACATAAAATAAATGACACATGAAAAGGATATGGTACATTTTAGCTTCGGTTTTATTGGTTTCCATGTTGTTGTATTCTTGCCAAAAAGATGATAATACTTCTTACGATGAAACCTTGTTGTATGGTAAATGGCAATCGGGAACCCTGTACTACAAATACTTGTCAGATCACACGGGATCTACTTGGGATACAAAAGACGATGTGCACGAGGATGAGGCACAGCCATTTACATGGCAATTAGTCAACTCTGAACTGAGGCAAACTCACCCAGGGGATATGGGACAAGTGGTGCTAAAATATTATACAATTACCGAATTAACCTCCAAGACGTTGAAATACAAGGATAGTTATAACAGTTATTCGTTCACCAAGGTGAATTAGCGTTTGCATTTTTTCCCACTATAGACTATATAGCCATCAAAAAAACAATATAGTAGATTTAATCACTAAGGTACCCCATTAACACCATATGAAAAAATTCCTGAAAATATTTTTCATCTCGTTAGGTTCATTGTTGCTGGTAATAGCTGTCTCTATTTCCATTGTATTGTGGTTTGTGTTCACGCCCGAAAGGCTAACCCCGATCATTCGCAACCAAGTGCCCAAATACATCCAGTGCCAGGCAGAAATAGGAACGGTAGAGCTTACTTTTTTCAGCACATTTCCTCAATTCGGATTAAAAGTGAACCAGTTTGCGCTGGTAAATCCTATAGAGGGTGCATCGTGCGATACACTAATTTGCGTGAAGGAACTGATAGGTATTGTGAATATCTCTTCACTGCTCAAAAATGATGAGCTCATTGTCAATAATTTTCGTTTATCTAATGGAACCATTTATGCCTTTACGGATAGTCTAGGTCATACCCATTTTGATATTTTTTCCAATGACACTGCTATCAAGGTAGATACTACACAAACGGATATGATATTTAAAGTAATTGACATCGAAAATGTCGATTTATTTAATATTGATATAGCTTATGTGGATGAGTTGATGAAGTTGAAAGCCGATATCCGTCATTTGTCGGCCAACATCAACGGGACAATGAAATCAGACGACATGGTCGGGCTGGTGGATACAAAACCGTTCAATGCTTCATTGGAATACTCCTTGGGTAAATCCATATTCACTACAGAGCTTCGACATATAGCTGCAAAATTAGACGGTTCAATGAAATCAGGAG
>JAVBMZ010000061.1:0-10790 GCA_031551935.1 Bacteroidales bacterium | reverse complement strand
TTGATAATGGTTTAACCTGCATGTTTCGAGTTGCTGCATCACCTGCCGGCGCATATCGTTGATTTCTGCTGTTGGTATAAAATAACCAAAGGAGTCTGGCAGGATAATTTCGTCAGACACAAAAATGCTATTGCCCAGCTTACAAAGTTGTGCGATGATTTGTTCCCTGGCTTTTGCCGCGTCTTTGGCTACTATTTTAGGCGTTTTAGCGGCATATTCCGTACTATTGCCGTCTTCATCTTTAGCGGAGAGAGCGTATCCGGTTTCTTGTTCGTGCAATTCAAACGACACAGTAATCCGTCTGTCTGCTGAATTACCAGCCAATTGCTTTTCAAACAGTATATCGTTGTTGCGGTATATTTCCGTACCAACAGTAAGTTGCACTGGTTTTGCCGGAAAAACCTTTTTTCCTTCTGTACGATTTACCAATGCGCCTTCCAATCCTTTGTCCGGATGGAGCCAACATAAACCATCACCATGGCTAATGGGCGTTTGCGTGTCGATGGCAAACCATGGCGGAGAAACTTTTGTCACCTTACCCAACCGTTCACCAATCGATTTTTGTGTTTGAGGAGAAGCAACTTTTTCCTTGCGTCCGTCAACGAAGTAGGAGGTATACCCGCGGTTGAATGTTTTATATGGGTTAGGGATAAAATGAGTGGTTACTTTCCCCGATGATGCCTTGCGCCCGTGTCCGTCACGTTCCAAAATGTTATCTAGCAATTGCCGGTAGTAAGCCGTAATGTTTTTTACATAAGATACATCTTTAAGGCGGCCTTCTATTTTGAAAGAGGTGATTCCTGCCTTCATCAATTCAGATAAATATCCCGACAGGTTAAGGTCTTTGAGTGACAATAAATGAGCCTGGTTTGCCAATATGTTTCCGTTAGCATCCAACAAGCGGTAGGCCAAACGGCATGGTTGCGCACATACGCCCCTGTTGCCGCTACGCTGGATAATGGCTTGGCTCATGTAGCATTGTCCACTATATGAAACACATAGGGCGCCATGTACAAAACATTCTAATGCGACCTTGGTCTGGTGTCGTATTTCTTTTATGTCAGATAAACTTAACTCACGTGCCAAAATGACACGTTGAAATCCGACTTTTTCCAAAAAGGTTATTTTTTCGGGTGAATGATTGTGTGTTTGTGTGCTGGCAAACAACGGAATCGGTGGGAGATCGCATTGCAACAATCCCATATCCTGTATGATCAGCGCATCTATACCTATTTCGTACAATTGCCGGATCAGATGCAAGGCATCTTCTATTTCGTTGTCATATAAAATGGTGTTGAGGGCTACATACACTTTTGTCCTGTATAGATGGGCAAAACGGACAAGTTGTTCAATGTCTGTAATCGAATTGGAGGCTTCGTGTCTTGCACTAAAATGTGGTGCACCTATGTACACGGCATCAGCGCCATGAACAATAGCGGCCTTGCCGTGCGCTATATCCTTGGCAGGCGACAGGAGTTCAATTGGGGTCAATCTACTGGAGGAAAATCGTCTTCAGATGTGACGATATTACTGTTGGAATCTAAGGCTTCTTTTATTTCTTCCTCATTCAATTCCTTCATATTAGTGACAATGAAGTCACTGGATAAAAAGTCTCCAAACTGGTTACATTCGTCGATACCTTCGCGGAACAGTTTGGCTAAATCGGAACTGATAGGTACTACCACACGCATGGTCGTATAAAGATTGAGAAAGTCAAGCTTTTCCAACTCACTGTTATACTTTTGCAAGGCATACTCCATTTCATCGTGTACAATCTTTTGTTGGAAGGGTTTTAACCCGCCATCTTTATTGATCAACACTACAAAATATCTTAATTTATGCCCTTTTCCACCTAAGCCTGTAGATATAAACACCTGTCGGCGATCGAGTAGATGGCTTTCCAATAACAATCGATTTTCTTGTAAAGCCAATTGTGTCCACTCTTTCAGCGAGGTGTCCGGTTCTTTGGCATATGCCTCTATTGCCCGGAATATTTCAGTATTTGGAATGCCTGCCATTTGCGACAGTAGGGTCTGCTTATTTTCGATAGAGATTTCCGGATCAAACAATTCGTTCTTTCTGGCTAATACCTCTTCTTCTGTGATAGTCCCGCGAGTTTTACCAGATGTTTCAAAATATTTCATCTGTACGGCAACATCTACCGGTTCTTCCAAAAGACTGAAATTATCTTCCAGGTTACCAAAGAATTCCTGTATTTTTTTATATACATTTTCGTTATCCATATTGGTAAACTTGATACATGATAAAATACCTCTGATTTACCATCAAATATAATGCTTATTTCTGATAATAAAACGATATTTATAAGATCTTTATACCAAAATCATACCATTTTTGATATTTTTATCAAAATGGCAGACGAATGAATCATTTGAATATGTCAAAATAAAAACTACAGTATAAGTGAAGTTTATGATGTTGCAGATAGGATGTAAGAGAGTTTTTTATTGAATAATCGTAAAGGATTGAACAATCTGGTCAAAAATTTCGGCATATTCACCGTAAGTAGAAGGCAAGGCTGTACAAATGATGATGTAGGCATATTCTCCTTCGAGTATTAAATATTGTGTGAAGCTAAATTCATAACCTGACACATAAGCATCATAGCCTATTCTCACAGCCTCATAACTATTGACAACTGCAGGTGAAATAGTTGGTGTTATGTCTGCACTGATTAATTCGTTCATTAAATCCTCTAAAAGTTTATCTAACGTAACATCTTTCGCTTGATACTTGGTTACATTGGCATTTTCGCGAAATACATCAGAACTATTCTTTAAAGGACTATATCCAATAATTGTGTTTGCTCGTTGATATTCAGTTCCGTCACTAACGGTCCAGTCTGATGGAAAAGTCATAGACATACCATACTTTTCGAATGTTCCGCCTTTTGGGTCATCTTTGTTACAAGATACCATTATGATGCCCAAACACCATAACCATAATAAGAAACTTACTTTTTTCATGTTGTTTTATTGAATTTATTTTACCACGGTCAGTTTTACACTTAACATGTAATCATCCATATCCACATCTATACCGTCTTCGACTTTTTCGGCTGTTTCCAGGCTGACACCCAACACCTGAGACATAATATAATCGCGATGTGTAGCTACAGCTTCATCCGTTTCGGGATGTTTTTGCAACACAATGTTGATTTTATCCGTCACGTCAAAACCGCTGTCTTTGCGGAGATTTTGTATGCGGTTGATTAATTCGCGGGCAATACCTTCGAGTTTCAGTTCTTCGGTTACGGTAACATCCAAGGCTACGGTAAGTTTACCTTCGTTGGCTACCAACCAGCCAGGAATATCTTCTGAGGCAATTTCTACGTCGTTCAATTCCAATGCTACGTTTTGTTCCTCAATGACCGTACTATAAGCTCCAGAGCGCTCGAAATCGGTGATGTCTTGTTGCGAAAATCCGGCAATGAGCGTCGATATTTGCTTCATGAGCTTGCTGTATTTAGGACCAAGCGTTTTGAAATTCGGTTTGATTTTCTTGATAAGGATACCCCCTGTATCAGTGATATAGTCTATTTCCTTTACATTGACTTCGTTCAGTATCAGGCGTCGCACGGCTTCTACCTGTGTTTTCAAACTGTCGTCAAGCACAGGAATCATAATTTTTCGAAGTGGCTGACGGACGCGGATGTTTACTTTCCGGCGTAAAGCCAATACCATTGAGGATATTTGCTGTGCGACATCCATGCGTGTCTCCAGATCACTGTCGATAAGTTTTTTATCGTAGGTGGGGAAGTCAGCTAAATGTACGGATGAATAAGGTTCCATACCCGTTAATCCATTGAGATCAGTATAAAGTTTGTCCATGTAAAATGGAGCAATGGGAGCTGCTAACTTAGCAATAGCGATCAAACAGGTATAAAGCGTCTGGTATGCAGCCAGTTTATCGGTGTCCATCGTACCTCCCCAATAACGCTTACGGTTGAGGCGTACATACCAGTTACTGAGATTTTCGGTAACAAAATCCTGAATCAAACGTCCGGCGCGTGTAGGTTCATATTCATTGTAACATTCGTCCACTTGTTTGATGAGTGTATTGAGCAACGAGATAATCCATCTGTCTATTTCAGGGCGATCGCAGATGGGAACTTGTGGTTCATGATTGCGAAAGCCGTCCACATTGGCATAAAGTGCGAAAAATGAATAGGTATTATGTAATGTGCCAAAGAATTTGCGCATCACTTCTTCAATGCCTGCCAGATTGAATTTTAGGTTGTCCCATGGTTGTGCATTGGTAATCATGTACCAGCGTAACGGATCGGAACCATATTTTTCAATGGTTTCAAATGGATCAACGGTGTTTCCGAGACGTTTGGACATCTTGTTGCCGTCTTTGTCAAGTACCAAACCGTTAGATACTACTGCTTTGAAGGCAACTTCATTGCGTATCATGGTCGAAATAGCATGCAACGTAAAGAACCAACCACGTGTTTGGTCAATTCCTTCGGCAATGAAGTCGGCAGGAAACACTTCATGGCTCTCGAGATGTTCTTTATTCTCAAACGGATAATGGATTTGTGCGTAAGGCATAGCACCCGAATCGAACCAAACATCAATAAGATCGGTTTCTCGTTTCATCGGTTTACCCGATGAGGAAGCCAACACAATTTCGTCCACAAACGGACGGTGCAAATCTATTTTTCCATAATTTGCATCCGAATAATCGCCTGTAACGAAGCCTTCATATGGATTTTTGGGCATGATACCGGCAATGACAGATTTTTGGATTTCCTGCATTAGTTCTTCCATGGAACCGATACATTTTTCTTCATCACCATCCTCGGTACGCCATATAGGAAGTGGGGTACCCCAATAGCGGCTACGAGACAGGTTCCAATCTTGCAAATTTTCGAGCCATTTGCCAAAACGCCCTGTGCCGGTTGATTCAGGTTTCCAATTGATGGTATTATTTAACCGGATCATATCTTCGCGGCAAGCTGTGGTACGAATAAACCAAGAGTCAAGAGGGTAATACAATACCGGCTTGTCTGTACGCCAACAATGTGGATACGAGTGGATATATTTTTCGATTTTGAACGCTTTTCCCTGTTGTTTTAGCATCACGCAAAGATCGATATCCAATGTAGCCTCCCCAATCCCTCCTTGGGAGGAATTAGAGGGGGCTGGTGCATATTCGTTTTTCACGAAACGCCCCGCATATTCTTTGTATAACTCAACATTGACGTTGTTCTTTACGAAGGCGGGATCGAGATTTTCAATGCAGAAAAAGCGTCCTGTACGATCAACCATCGGTTGACGGTTCCCGTCTTTGTCGATAAGGATAAGTGGTGGTACGTCCGACGCTTTGGCTACACGATCATCGTCGGTGCCGAAAGTAGGTGCAATATGTACAATACCTGTACCGTCTTCAGTGGTGACAAAATCACCGATGATGACGCGAAATGCTCCTTCTCCCGGATTCACCCACGGGATGAGTTGTTCATAGGCAATACCTTCAAGATTTTTGCCGTAACATTCGGCTATGATTTTGTAAGGTACCAATTTGTCTCCGACTTTGTAATCTTCTAGTGCGATTCCGGCAGCTTTAGGATTACAATGTTTTTCTACCAGGTCTTTGGCTAATATCACCGTTATTGGTTCGCCCGAATAGGGATTAAAGGTTCGAACCAATACATATTTGATGTTTGGACCGACACAGAGCGCCGTATTCGAAGGAAGTGTCCATGGAGTGGTTGTCCATGCAAGGATAGAGGCCCCACCCCAACCCTCCCCCAAAGGGAGGGAGAAAGCGCGTTCCAATTGTTTTGAATTTTTTTCAGCTAGACTGGTATTTCCGGTTTCCCCTCCTTGGGAGGGGGGCAGAGGGAGGCGAAACATTGCTACGCAAGTAGTGTCCTTCACATCGCGATAACAGCCCGGTTGATTCAACTCGTGTGTACTGAGGCCTGTGCCTGCGGCGGGAGAATAAGGTTGTATCGTATAACCCTTGTAGAGTAAGCTTTTGTTATAAAGTTGTTTGAGTAACCACCAAAGTGTCTCGATATAACGATTATCATAGGTGATGTAAGGATCGCTCATGTCTACCCAATAGCCCATGCGGCGGGTAAGATCTTCCCATTCGCGGGTATATTTCATCACATCTTTACGACAAGCGGCATTGTATTCTTCTACAGAGATGGTTTTACCTATATCTTCTTTGGTGATACCCAGCGATTTTTCTACACCCAATTCTACAGGAAGCCCGTGAGTATCCCATCCCGCTTTACGTTTCACATGAAAACCTTTCTGGGTTTTGTATCTGCAGAAAATATCCTTGATGGCACGCGCCATTACGTGATGTATGCCGGGCATTCCATTGGCTGATGGTGGGCCTTCGTAAAATACGAAACTTGGCTTACCTTCGCGTGTGCTAAGACTTTGTTCAAACGTATGAGCGGCCACCCACCTGTCCAATATGTCCATGTTGATTTGAGACAGGTCAAGCCCTTTGTATTCCGGAAACTTTGCTTGCATTGAATTGATGATCTTTATGTCTTTTTCTCAAAAAGGAACAAAGATACGGTTTTGATTGATAATTGATACCATCGCGTATCAAAGCTATTATTTTCGACCTTCTTGTTGTACCTATATTTTGTTCAATCCTTTGTTTTTAATCTCTATGGGTTTAATAATGTAAATCATCATTTTATGCGAACTGTTGAATTTATAAATACGATTTTAAAATATAGTCTTTGATTTTTTATAACATCTTGTATCCTGGTAGTGTAGCGTGGTGATAGGTTGTTGTGTCGCATGTCGTGGATATCGGAACTAGCGGACTTTATTTTCATAAAGAAAAATTGTATTTTAGCACTCAAATATAAAAATAGAAGACAATGAGAAAGATAAACGCGATTTTTATATGTTTGCTACTATGCTTAAGCGGGTATGGACAGGAGTTATATAGATTCTTTGAAAATGGGAAATATGGATTTTTTGATTCAACGTGGAAAGTTATTATTCCTGCAATATATGAAAATACCGGTAACCTTACCGAAGGTTTAATTGGAGTAAAGCTAGCTCAAAAAAACGGTTTTATTGATATAAACGGCAAAGAAGTGATTCCACTGAAATACGATGAAGTCCAAGATTTTTCTGAAGGCTTGGCAATTGTAAGGTTAGTCGGAAAATATGGCTATGTTGATAAAGCAGGAAATGAAGTTATTCCGATAAAATATGATGATGTCCGGAATTTTTCTGAAGACTTGGCACAAGTAAAGTTAGCCCGCAAACAAGGCTACATTGATAAGACAGGAAATGAGATTATTCCAGTAGAATATGATTATGTTGGAGATTTTTCTGAAGGTTTAGCGAAGGTGAGTTTAGCCGAGAAATATGGCTACGTTGATAAGACAGGAAATGAGATTATTCCAGTAAAATATGATTATGTTGGAGATTTTTCTGAAGGTTTGGCAAAGGTGAGTTTAGCCGGAAAATATGGCTACGTTGATAAAATAGGAAATGAGATTATTCCGCTAAAATATGATCGGCTCGAAGGTTTTTCTGAAGGTTTGGCAATTGTACGGTTAGATGGGAAATATGGCTATGTTGATAAAGCAGGAAATGAGGTTATTCCGCTGAAATATACTGACGCCAGATATTTTTCTGAAGGTTTGGCGAATGTATCCTTAGACGGTAAAGGTGGGTACATTGATAAAACAGGAAAAGTAGTTATCCCTTTGAAATATGATATGAAATCTGATCTTTCTGGATATTTTTCTGAAGGTTTGGCAAATGTATACTTAAACCGTAAATCTGGGTATATTGATAAAACAGGAAAAGTGATTGTCCCTTTGAAATATGATAAAACCAGACCTTTTTATAAAGGCTTGGCAGAGGTGAGTTTAGCCGGTAAATACGGGTGCGTTGATAAAACAGGAAATGAGGTTACTCCGCTGAAATACGATAATGTCGGGAATTTTTCTGAAGGCATGGCTACAGTACAGATTGATAAAAAATACGGCTACATTGACACAACAGGAAATGAGGTAATACCAGTAATATACAAATATGCCAAAAATTTTCTTAATGGTTTAGCAGAAGTAAGTATAGATGGTAAATTGATAAGAATTGATAAAACAGGGAATATAGCTGTTGCCAAAAGTGATGATGATAAAGAAAAGGTAGTCGTAGGCGGAAAAGACGGTTATTATAACAAAAGTATAAGAATGATTTCTGGTGTTTCACCGACTCAGGAACTATTCTGTAATAGTCCACTAATAACTTATATCAAATCAATAGAAGATTACAAGAATATGCTACAAAAAACAATCCAAAGTTCCGGATCGTTCAAGATCTTTCCTTCATATCTTGTAATTGAAACTAATGGCGAATATTGTTTTCGAACCAAGTACTTGGATTATTTAGGGAATAATAGTAATGCGCATTTTGTAGAAGGATTAAAAACATTAATCGTAAAATTTGATTATCTTGATCATGCAGGCGATTATATATTAGAAGGAACTCAAAAACAAGTAAAAATAAGCAGTTATGGAACTTATCTCATATATTTTGACGTAGTAGCAAAAAAGATTATAGGACACGATAATATTAGAGGAGCAGTATTACCTGAGAAAACAAGATATGATAATAGCAATGATCGATATATTACTCTTTCTACAATTTTAGAAAAGGTAAAACACCGCTTAACAGCTCCGGAAATGGAAGAGGAAACAGAACAAAATGTATCTACCCGTAGGAGGAGGCATTAAAAATTATAAGAGCACAAAAAACATAAAGGAGTCAAATTTAGGAAACAATAACGAAAAATAATGTATGGTACTATGTCTACTCTTTTTTGTTTTGCACAAAAGATGTACTTTTACCGCCTTAAATTTTAAACCATGGCATTAAAAGATATTTTAGTTATCTCAGGACAAAGCGGATTATTCAAATATATTTCACAGGGTCGTAATAATGTAATTGTAGAGAATTTAATGGACAAGACACGTTCTTCGATTCCGGCAACGGCTAAAATCAGTATGTTGGAGGATATTGCCATTTTTACTGAAGCCGATGATATGCCCTTACGTGAAATATTCAAAAAAATACAGACAAAGGAAAATGGTGGTATAGCCATTCCGCACAAATCACCTGATCAGGAATTGAAAAAGTATTTTGCGGAAGTGATTCCCGAATATGATAAAGAAAGAGTATACCTGTCAGACATTCGAAAGGTTGTGCTGTGGTACAACCTATTGCATGATTTGGGTATAACTGATTTTGAGGCTCTCGAAGAAGAAGCCAAAGAGGAAGAAAATGAAGAATCAAATAAATAATAAATATCATCATCAAAAAAAATCAAATGCCAATGAAAGAGTCAATTGCCATATTAACCGGTGGCGGTCCGGCGCCGGGTATGAATACTGTTGTGGGTAGTGTAGCCAAGGTGTTCTTGAAACACGGCTATCGTGTGATTGGTCTCCACGAAGGATATAGTGGCTTATTCAATCCCCATCCTCGCACAGTAGATATCGACTTCGCTTATGCCGACGATATTTTCAATCGCGGTGGTTCGGCTGTTATTATGAGCCGTTTCAAACCAACTGATAAAAATTTTGCCGAGGATTTTAACCTGAAATTCTTCAAAGATAATAACGTCAAATTATTGGTAACAGTGGGTGGT
The DNA here is from genome assembly GCA_031551935.1 of Bacteroidales bacterium. GTDB lineage: Bacteria > Bacteroidota > Bacteroidia > Bacteroidales > UBA4181 > JAIRLS01. Next base: position 1,121 of record JAVBMZ010000061.1, on the reverse strand, counting down.
GACGATACCGCATCGACCGCTAACCGTGTTGCCAAATTCTTGGCTGAAAAAAGCTATCCTATTGCCAATATCCATGTGCCCAAAACAATTGACAATGATCTTCCGTTGCCTAATTCGTCTCCGACTTTCGGATATCATTCTGCTAAAGCACAGGGAACCATTACAGGGTCAATTATATATGAAGACGCTCGCACCAGCGAAAATTGGTTTGTGGTTTCCGCTATGGGACGGTCAGCTGGACACTTAGCTTTCGGTATTGGAGCAGCATGTCATTATCCAATGATTGTTATCCCTGAAATGTTTAATAAGACGGAAATTACTATTGATAAGATATGTAAGTTAGTAGTTTCATCTATTATTAAACGCAAAGTAATGGGAGTGAATCATGGTTGCGCCATGATTTCAGAAGGTGTATTCCATTCGTTGAGCGACGAAGAAGTGAAAAACTCAGGTATCCAGTTCAGTTATGACGATCATGGCCATCCTGAATTAGGTAAAATATCTAAGGCTCATATTTTTAGTCAGTTAATTGACAATAAATTGTCGGATCTCAAATTGAAAGTCAGAACCCGTCCGGTAGAAATAGGTTATGATGTCCGTTGCTATACTCCAATTGCATACGACCGCGTATACTGTTCATTGCTCGGTTTCGGGGTTTACAAGTTATTTAGCGAGGGCGTTACCGGATGTATGGTATATGTCAATGCACAGGGAGACGTGTGGCCTCTATTCCTGAAAGATCTCCAGGATCCTGTAACAGGCAAAATACCGCCACGTTTGGTGGATATTGATAGCCAACGCGTGCATTCTATCATCGATAATGTGCTGCATTATATAACGCCTGCCGATTACAAAGCTGCCGAAAAATATTTGAAGAATCCTGAAGAATACGATTTCTTTAAAATTTTGAATTGGTAATCTGCTAATCGCACCTAAATCAACTCGAAGGCCGGTAAAGTGTTCCGCATTGCCGGCTTTTGATATATACACTATCATCATTTTAATACTTATTACATCATCGCCAGATATTACGGCAAAGACGTTTTTGCTTATTGAAAGAAAAATCATAATTTTGCGACGCTTAAAAACGAGACATTTATAATTTTATCATATTTTTTAAC
>JAVBMZ010000084.1:0-4032 GCA_031551935.1 Bacteroidales bacterium | reverse complement strand
AAAGGAGCCATTGATGTGATCGAAGGAGCTTGGCTGATGACCACCTACCAACAACCAGATGTGACTTTAACCGAAGTAGCCGAGCTGATGGATGGATTAACCAAAGATATATGGCTCGAAATACATGAAAAACAATCGCCTGCAGAGAAGATCGATAAATTGAACAAAATTTTATTTTCAAAACATGGGTTACACGGAGATATCAAAAACCTACATTCTCTCCATAATACCTGTATTGATCAAGTACTGCGTACCAAACAAGGCAACGACATTATATTAGCCATCATTTACATGGGTATTGCCCAAAAGTTGTGCATTCCCGTCTATGGGGTACCGCTTCCTCGTAATTTTATCCTTGCCTATTTGGACGAATATGATACTGGCGAAAACATTCTGCAACAAGAAGTAATGTTTTACATCAATCCGTTCAACGGAGGTGCTGTATTCAACGACGGCGAGATCAAACGCTTCATACAACAACAACGAATTCCATACAACCCGGCTTATTTTCAGCCATGCCCCAACCTGGTCACTATCGAGTCGCTGGTAAATAGTTTATTAGCTCTATATGAACAAAAAAGCATGAATACAAAGGCCGATGAAATGGAGATATTGTTGCAAATACTAAAGAATGATGCTGTTGTATAGCGATAGGCAAAATATTCAATATAGCATCAAACAACATAGGGAATAAATACAAATAACGCTATAGCAACTGCAACGCATGCACTAATCAGCACTCCGGCAGCAGCAACGTCTTTAATGAAACCTGCCTGCGGACGTTGTTCCGGCGACTCCAAATCCGTTAATTTTTCGACTGCCGTGTTAAAGGCTTCAGCGCTCCACACCAGACCTATGGCTACACAAATGCTTATCCATTCGTAACGATTTATATCTGCAATGCATCCGGCAATAATAACTACTACCGTTGCCAACAAGTGAATACGGGCGTTCCGTTCCGACTTGATCAATTTCCAAACACCACTGGCTGCGTAACCAAAGCTTTTTACTAATTTGTTCATGTACTTTATGAATCAATATGTACTACTTTCCAACATCCTGTTTTTTTTAGATGTTATCCACTATTTTTTGGGGGTTAGAGGCATCATGACGCACACGGTGTATACCATTATCATAAAAAAACCCTGTCTTTCATATCAGACAGGGTTTTCATCAAAAAATATCATGTTTACCAATCCAATGCTTTAATTGCATGAACCGTATATGTTTTAGAACTTACACCATCTTCCGCAATGACCGTATAGGGTACGGTGTTATTTATAAAATCCTGAGGTGTAGACGGAGAGGGAGTAATATTAGCTCCCTGAGAATAATCAATTTCCGGAGCCATAGGTGTAGTCGGTGCGTCAGGCCATACGCCGGCACCGGTTTTAGTATATGTATACGTGATGGTTCTATTGTTCTGATCAATGTCGTATGCAACATTATCCACATAGAAATGCAAAATAGAACATTCGCTGCTTTTGGGCGAATCACTACCGCCGCCGCATGCACCAAAGCCCATTACTGCTACTAATAAAGTTATTAACAATAACTTAATTCTCATATTTCAACTATTTAGTGTTCTGACTTTTTTACTTTATACAAAGATAGAACACTTTTTTCGATTTCGGACAAAAATCATTCAAATTTATTTCCTGGTACATTGCTATTTGCAAAAAAACACGTAGGTTTGAGGTGAATTATGCATATCGATATCCTGACCGTAGTACCTGAATTGTTGGAAAGCCCTTTCAACCATTCTATCATCCAAAGAGCTAAAAACAAAGGGATTGTGGAACTGGTGATTCACAACATCAGGGATTATGCCACCGGTAAACACAAACATGTGGATGATTACGCATTCAGTGGAGACGCAGGAATGGTGATGATGATCGAACCGGTTTACCGTGCCATCACCGATTTAAAAAATCACCGTGAATACGACGAAGTAATTTACACTTCTCCCGACGGCGATTTATTTGAACAAAAAGAAGCCAACCGCTTATCGACACTCAACAACATCATCATTTTATGCGGGCACTACAAAGGTATTGACCATCGCATACGTGAGCATTTAGTAACCAAAGAAATTTCTATTGGTAATTATGTGCTTACTGGAGGAGAATTGGCGGCCGCCACTATTTGCGATGCGGTTATCAGGTTGTTACCCGGAGCTTTGGGTGACGAAAGTTCTGCATTGACAGATTCATTTCAAGATAACCTGTTGGCTCCACCTGTGTATACAAGGCCAGCGGAATTCAACGGGTGGAAAGTTCCTGAAATACTGTTACAAGGCAATACAGCAGCCATCGAGCAATGGAAATTTGAACAATCTATGGAACGTACCCGACGCTTACGGCCGGAATTGTTGGAATAAATATAGTTGTCCTTTCATTAACCACTCAGTAATGGTTAATGTCTTATTGCTTTATTATTTGTTTAGTTTGATAGCATGCTATCACATTTTCACCAATAGTTTGAAAAGGCATTCCTCGATATATCAAATCATACATTGTTAATCAACATAATATGTCAAAAGTTTATTTTACCAACTTAAGGACCAAACCCGGACGCAACTTATTGGATAAGTTGGAAGTACTGATCAAAAAAGCCGGTATTGAACAAATAGATTTCGCCAACAAATTCGTTGCCGTGAAAATCCATTTCGGCGAACCCGGCAATCTATCATATATTCGTCCGAATTATGCAGCCCGTTTGGTTAGTTTCTTGCAAAAAAGAAATGCCAAAGTATTTCTGACAGATGCCAATACGCTTTATTCCGGACGCCGATCCAACGCCGTGGATCACTTACAAAGCGCCATGGAAAACGGTTTTAACCCTATTGCCATTCCTTGTCCGGTCATCATCGCCGATGGTTTGAAAGCCATAGATTATCGTGAAATTCGCATTGACGGACAATATTGCAAAACGGCAAAGATAGGCACCGCCATAGCCGACGCAGACATTGTTGTCTCAATGACGCATTTTAAAGGGCATGAACAAACAGGCTTCGGCGGAACACTCAAAAATCTTGGCATGGGTTCCGCTTCCGCAGCCGGTAAACTGGAGCTACATTCGTCGTCGAAACCCGTCATAGAAGAGACAAATTGCACTTCATGCGGACAATGCGTCAAGTATTGCTCTTCAAAAGCAGTCACACTAAATCAACGGAAAAAAGCAGAGATTGATTACGCAAAATGTATTGGTTGCGGACAATGTGTTGCCGTATGCCAGTTTGATGCAGCGCAAGTAGTATGGGGACAATCCTCGGACATTACCAATTACAAGATCGCCGAATATTCATTAGCCGTTGTTAAAGAAAAACCCCATTTCCACATTAGTTTTATCATGAATGTGTCGCCTTTGTGCGATTGTTGGGATAACAACGATGCTGCCATTGTACCTGATATTGGCATCGCTGCTTCGTTTGACCCTGTGGCGCTGGACATGGCGTGTGTTGACATGGTGACTCAGGCTGCAGCTAATGTAGGATCGAGATTAGATGTACACCAATATGGTGATTTACAAGGAGAAGATAAATTCAAGTTGCTACATCCGAAAACCAACTGGAAAGCAGGTTTGTCACATGGTGAAAAGATAGGACTGGGAAGCATGAAATATGAGTTGATAACCATTGAGAATTGAGAATATTATATAAAATCCATTCAAAGATTTAAAGATTTAAAGATTCAATGATTCAAAAATTAACTTCGTTGAGCCCACCTGTTCCGACGGGCAGGCTCGCCTGCTCGATTCAATAATTTGCAAATCGGTATTTTATAACAATTAATTTCGATATAACATTAAAAATGGTTAAGGTAAACCTTAAAATCATTGTGATAAATATTAAAAATATTAAGCTATATATTAAATAATTAAGATAGACATTAAATGATTTAAATGATTATCGGATATGTTACCTAAAGATGTCTTGATTTATCTTTCGACTGCGTTCTGGGCTTCGGTGACATGATGGTCGTCCACGAAAGTAAAAAAGGAAAAGGTTGGGATGAGGTTGCACCTCATCCC
>JAVBMZ010000202.1:0-8074 GCA_031551935.1 Bacteroidales bacterium | reverse complement strand
GATTAATTTCCAGATATTCTTACGGTATTGCCATAATAAAGCACAAAGTAACCCTATCACAGCCATGATGACGCTATACCTCACTATATAATGTAAAATAGGATTTTCTTCTTGTTTTAAAGGCGTAAAATACTGAACAACAACAATGATTTCATCGGAAATTTCGAGACTTTTCTCCAGTGCTTGCTTTTTGGCATATAGTTTCAACATATCGGAATAAAACAAGTCAATATCTGATTTATTGCCCGTAATCACCAACTGCCCTTTGTCAAATGAAGACTCTTTTCGATAACGTGAACGTTGGAAACTATCAATTTTCGCAATCTCCGATTCTATTTCTGTAATTAATTGTTGCTTTTGCCGTCTATCTACTTTAAATAATTCTTGTATGTATATATTGTTGTTTATATAATAAAATAAACCTTTTCGCAAGATCGGCAGTATGTCTTCATCATATACAGTGACCCTTATCTGTATAAATGAGGGCACCCTATATTGATTAGTATCTCTTGGATTATAAGTTTCATTAATATCCACATAATCAAGAATTTTGTCTTTATTGATATCTACACCATAATAAGCCTTGATACTACGTATGGTTTTAGCCTCATCTTCTGTTATATTCAAATAATTTGCTAAAAGTAAGTTTTTTCCAGTTAGTTGGTCCAATTTGTTGATACGATCTATGACAATAGAATTATCTACTCCTCCGATATATTTGTTTTCCATTTCATCAAATACACTACCTGTAGTGCCTTCCAAATAAGACATATAGTAAGGTTTTGAAATTTCGTACAACAGATATCCTAAGATAGCGCCAAGCAAGGCAAAAGATATGACCCACAAAGATTTACGGATCAAAAAAATAATAATGGATACGATGAAGTCTTTGATACGAATGATCAAATTCTTTAATGCTAACCATATGTACGAGCAGAATTCAAAAATATCTATCTCGTCATTTGGTTGATAATTTGTAGGTTGGGTATTTGATTCACTCATACATATTTGGTTTTCCAATGAGGCGACAAAATTAAAAAAAAAACCACACAATCGCTCAATTCGTCTCAATCCTTATACGAGCATCTACCACCACAATGTCATGTTCGGTAGCCAATAACGGGTTGAGATCCAATTCCTTGATTTCTGTGGCAAAACGAACTAAAGAAGATAATCGTACAATAATTTCGGCATACTTGTGTTCATTAATACCCTTTTGTCCTCGAGATCCTTGTATGATTTTATAACTTTTTAGGGATCGTATCATGGAATAGGCTTCATTGTAACTCAGGGGCGCCAATCCAGACGCAACATCTTCTAATACCTCGACAAAGATACCTCCCAGGCCGCATAGGATGACATGTCCGAAACGGTTTTCATATTTAGCGCCGATGAATAGCTCAGTTCCGGCAAGCATCGGTTGGATCATCACAGAAGTGACATCGGGCAACTGCATCATGCGTTCAAATTCAAATGCAAGGTGTCCCTCGGTTTTGATATTCAATACCACCCCGCCGATATCTGATTTATGAATAGGCCCGACGACCTTCATGACAACTGGAAAACCAATGGAACGGGTATATTCTATGATCGCATTCTTATCAGTGGACACAAATTCAGGAACTACAGGAATTCCTGCTGCAGCGAGTAACTGCCTGATGTCTTGTGGTGCGGCAAAACCGGAATCTAAGCGGTCGATAATTTTACGAATCAATGGGACATCAACGCCTTGTAAAACAGGGACTGCCGGTTCTGGCCGTGGAGTATTCAATACTTTAGCCACAGCTGTACCGAGTGTTACTTCGTCAGAGAAATTTACATGTCCTTTATCCGTGAAAAATCTTACTTCTTCGCTGGCAGTGACAACTGATGGAAGTATGGGAAAAATAGGTTTACTACAACCTTCTATTTTTTCGTGCAATATCTCGTATGCATCAAATATCCTGACTAATCCGGGAGTGCCGAAGATGACCATCATGGCGTCGATTTCGTTGAACCTATGTTCGCAATAATCGATTACAGTGGCCAGATTTTGTGCAGTTCCGGTAGCCAACATGTCTATGGGATTCGAAACAGATGCACCAGGCATCAATTGTGCTTTTAATTCATCTGCTACCGGGCCTTCTAAATGGGGGATACTGATATGCCCTCGTTCTAACGCGTCGGTCAACATGACAGCGGGGCCTCCTGCGTGAGTGATGATCGCCATGCGTTTCCCTTTCAATTCTTTTAAAGTGAATATCGCGGAGACAATGGTTAGCTCTTCGCGGCCATTGCACCGTACAATACCTGCTTTGCGGAACAGCGCTTCGACGGCAGAATCGGATGAAGCCAAAGCACCTGTATGAGACTGAGCCGCACGACTACCTGCTTGCGAAACTCCGGCTTTAATTGCTGCAATTTTACATCCTTTATTGACAAGCGATGTGGCATGAAATAAGAATGCGTCCGGATCTTTAATGCTCTCAACATAGATCATTTTGATACGCGAACTTTTTTCCGGATCGAAACTTTCATCCAAATATTTCAATACATCTTCCACGCCTGTTTGAGCTGAATTACCCACTGAAAATACTGACGAAAAACGTAACCCTTTAGATAATCCCGATTCTAAAATAAATACGGCAGTCGCCCCCGAGCTGGAAAGCAGATCACAACCATGGGCGTCCAGAGGAGGAACAGGAAGCGTGAAAATACTAGAGTGATGCAGCGTAAGTACTCCGGTACAATTAGGACCTATCAAGCATCCGTTCACGCTGTTTACGGTATCTGTAATTTGCTTCTCCAATAATGCTCCTTCGTATCCGGTTTCACTAAATCCCGCCGAGATAATGATAAAAGCGCGAGTATTCTTGGTGTGAGCCAGGATACTGACGATTTCAGGACATGCCGTTGCAGGGATAGCTATAACAGCCAGGTCAACATCGGGAAGAAGCGACGCCGATCTGAAGCTTTGAATACCTTGCACTTCGTCTTCATTGGGATTTACAACATACAAATTACCTGTATATCCTCCATCAATGATATTTTTCAATAATCGTCCACCCGGCTTTCCTGTGTGATTAGAACCTCCGATAACGGCGATGCTACTGGGATTAACTAAGCATTCGTTGACCATATACGTATCTGTTTGGAAAGCCTCTCCCCCTCTCCCAAGGAGAGGGGGAGACCGTGCTACTCAAAGGTATCTGGATAACATAAATTTTGATACTCCCGAAAACATTTGATAAACACATCGCCCCCTCCCTTGCGGGGAGGGGCAGGGGGAGAGGCTGGTTAATTATTCTTGTTGAATGTACTCTCGAACGGCATCCGGTTAACAATGGAACGCCCTAAAGTCACCTGATCGGTATATTCTAATTCATCGCCGATAGAAACGCCTCTGGCCAACGTGGAAATCGTCACCGGACAATCTTTCAGTTTCCGGTAAATATAAAAATTAGTGGTATCACCTTCCATAGTGGTACTAAGCGCCAGGATAATTTCCGATACTTTTTTGTCAACTACTTTTTGTACCAATTTCTCAATCGTCAGATCAGAAGGCCCGACGCCATCCATCGGTGATATAACACCACCCAATACGTGATATATGCCTTGGTATTGCATGGTATTTTCAATGGACATCACATCACGGATAGTTTCTACTACGCATACCGTCGAATGGTCGCGGCGCTGGTTAGCGCATATTTCACATATTTCAGAGTCCGACAGGTTATAACAATTTTTGCAATACATAATTTCGCTGCGTAATTGTATGATTGCCTGGCCAAACTGTACTACCGAATCAGTATCCTGTTTGAGAAGATGCAAAGCCATACGTAGGGCTGTTTTTTTACCAATGCCCGGTAGCTTCGAAAATTCGTTGACTACATTTTCGAGAAGTTTCGATGAATAAAGTTGCTGGTTCATGTGGCAAAGGTAATATTTTATTGACTTCAAGCATCATTCGTATTTATTTTATATTCAATTGTTTGTGTGTAAATTACTCGATTTGTGAGGATAAAAATTGTGTATCAACCAAATTTATTATTTATTTTTGCATATGACCTTCCTTTTCAGACCTTTTAAAAAGAGCATAAAATAACATTGATGAGCATCAGCCCAACAGTTGCTATATTAGTCGTTTCCGTTTTATTGTTTGCAAGCGTTCTTGTGAGTAAGACCGCAAACCGGACAGGATTGCCTGCTTTGGCATTATTTTTATTGATTGGTATGTTGGCGGGTTCCGACGGCATTGGAAAAATATCGTTCAACAATCCACAGACCGCCCAATTTTTGGGTATTGTTGCGCTTTGTTTTATCTTGTTTTCCGGAGGACTTGATACTAAGTTTGATCAGATCAAGCCCATCGTTTGGCGTGGAGTCACTTTGTCAACATTGGGCGTATTGATTACAGCCATTAGTTTGGGTATTTTTGTCCATTGGGTGACGGATTTTAGTTGGATGGAATCTTTTCTTTTGGGATCCATCGTATCTTCCACAGATGCTGCTGCTGTATTTGCTATTTTCAGGAGTAAAAATACAGGATTGAAACGTAATCTTCGTCCAATGCTTGAGTTGGAGAGTGGAAGTAATGATCCAATGGCATACTTCCTCACGGTTACATTTATTTCATTGATTCGGCAGCCAGATACTTCTTTTTGGGCAATGATTCCTTTATTTCTCAAAGGAATGTCACTGGGAACGTTGATGGGAGTGGTTATTGGTAAACTCACAGTCCGAATCATTAACAGGGTGGACTTATTTATTGAGGGTTTATATCCTGTACTGACCATTGCCATGATGTTTTTTAGTTATTCGTTGACTGAGTTTATTGGCGGCAACGGTTTTTTGGCCATATACATTTCCGGTTTAATACTGGGTAACAGCAATTTCATACATAAACGGAGTTTGTTGAAATTCTATGATGGTTTTGCCTGGTTGATGCAGATTCTGATGTTCATTACGCTGGGACTTCTTGTCTTTCCATCGCAGATGGCTCCTATTATCGGTATAGGACTGTTAGTTTCTGCATTCCTTGTTTTAATCGCCAGGCCATTAGCCGTTTTTCTGTGCCTGTGGCCGTTTAAAATGTATTACAAGGACCTGTTGTTTACCTCGTGGGTGGGATTAAAAGGAGCTGTTCCTATTATTTTTGCCACTTATCCGATGGTTGAAAAGGTGCCGAATGCCGATATGATTTTTCACATTGTCTTTTTTATTACGTTGACATCTTTATTGTTACAAGGCACTACATTGTTTAATGTCGCAAAACTGCTTAAACTAACCATTCCTGAGGGGAAAGCTAAAAAAAACATATTGGAATTCGACTCTTATACGACTAAGTCGGTATTGGAAGAAATTACGGTAGAACCTGACTTTAGGTGTGTGAATCAGGCTATTGTTGATATGGAGCTTCCTAAAACCGCTTTAATTGTGATGATTGAGCGTGAAGATAAATATTTTACACCTAACGGGGGGACCATCATCGAACCTGGCGATCGGCTTACCATTTTGGCTGATTCGAAAACCAACCTGGATGTTACGTATAATGCACTGAAGTAAAGTCGTTGTACATTTTCAGCTACTGAAAAAGACTGTTAGATTTTATGCTTTCCCGAAAGGTGATCGATATCTAACCTCAAAATATTGGTGCGATGGAATGATTTCTGGATAAATTTTTTGGAAATATCCACGTGGTGAGGACTGTATTTTATGACCAATAAGTTTAATGCTTGATGGCATTCTTCTTCTGGTAAATCGTAAACGATTCTCCCAAATACCAGTACACTTTCATATGCAGTAGTAAACTGTTCGGGAATGACATGTGTTTGGCCGACAACACAAAAACTTACGTGATTATTTTGCCGGATATTTTCTAATTTGAATCCTACAGGAGCACAATGAAAATAAATACTTTTTCCGGATAATACGTAGCTGATAGGTATTCCGTATCCATAGCCGTTCACAGCGTTCATTGCCAAGAAACCATATTCGCCCCTTTCTAACAACGCCATTGCTAAGTCATCTTGCAATACTCTGTCTTTACGGCGGATATCGGGAAATACAGGTAAAGCTTTACGCAATATTTGACAATCGAAAACGATTGATCCGTAAGCCTTTTTTTCGCTTTTGTAATAGTTGTAACCTCGTTTTTGATAAAACGGCCAAGCGGTAGCGCTGGTGGTGAGAAATATCTCTTTATTTCCGCGTCGTACGGCTTCTGCTTCCAATGCAGCCAAAATAGAGGAACCAATACCTTCGTTTTGGTGTGCATGATGCGTGAATAACATGTTGATGCTGCTGCCATCAGCATGTAAACAGCCGAAACCAGTAATTACGTTTGCTGAATCCATCACAAGAGCATATTTCCCCTGAAAATTCTGCTCCCATATGGTGATATCCGGTTGTAACGGCGCCCATGCTTCCACTTCTTCGGGAGAATAATAACTGCTGCTGACAGTATGTACCGTTTGGGTAAAAAGAGCGATGCTTTGTTCCAGATCGGCAGATGTATAAGGACGTATCATGTGATGAAGATTTCAAATGATTGATGTTGCATCATGGAATATGATGCAACTGTTCAAGAATTTATTCTATAGAGAAGATGAATGACACATAGCGATTTTCCACTATATTATAGCTATAATATAGTGGAAAATAACGATAAAGTAGTGAAAAATAGCTATTCATTTAATGTAAACATTAAAATATTTTTCTATCTTGTGGATGCCATCTATGACGTTTTAGATTCTTCTTGTTGGATGACAAAAAAATTACCCCGCCCAATAGTTAGAAAATACGCGACCGATAATATGCCGACAAACAAAAGTAGGTACAATGCCTTCCAATAACCGGTAAATATGGCCAGCACCATCAAAAGTAAATATATGGATATGAGTAGTTTCAAGTTATTTTCTGCATTGAAACCTATCAGCGGATTACATCGGACAATGAAATCTTTGCCATTTTTCAAATCAAACCGCTGTATTGATGAAGCCAGCCGATGATATTTCATCTGTATTTGAACGATTGATTCGTCGTCAGGGAGAGCAATTATATTAGGGATGCCTTGTTCAAAGCTGTATTTCAGCCCATTAATAATGAATGTCGTTTTGTCTGCATTGTTAAATCCGGTTCTGTTCTGGATATGTATGGTATTCATAGCATATTCATTTTTTCAAGAAATCTTTCACGGCATACCAAATAGCGATACCTACTCCCAACAAAGACAGTACAACAGTAAATACAGGAAATTTCCAGTTGAGGTATTTATCCAAACGATAACCGCCATACGTTCCGGCAAAAATAATTACCATCATCTGTATGGCCAGGCTTGAATATTTGGCGTACGCGTTAAGCGGTTTTTGCTTCTCCTTGCGTTGTTCCGGCGGCTTGTTCACTGTTCGTATTGGTTGCGTCCATAGAACATGTGCCGGAGAACTTACAACCGGGTTCTATGGCTAATTTATTGGTGATAATATCGCCCTTCAGAATGGCTGTAGATTTGAGAGACAGTAACTCGCTAACAAAAATTTTACCTTCCATCAAACCAAAAATATCTGAATTTTTACAAGTGATGGTACCTGTTACTTTGCCAGTAGAGCCCACTACTACTTTCCCTTTAGTCTTGAGATTGCCTTTTAAAGCGCCATCTAAACGAATATCCCCGTTTGAATTGATATCCCCGATGATTTCTGTGCCATTAGTAATGGTGTTGTGCGAATTCTGGTCTGTTTCAACGTATTTTGCCATGTCCTGTTTGATCTATGATGTGATAAAAGTTCGAAAATTCAAAAATACGGTAAAATTGACAAAAATCAAATCTTTATTCAAAAAATGAAAAACTATTGTTTGTGCGGTAAGTAAAATCCCACATATACCGTAACTCGTTGTAATGAACGTTCTAATGAAAGTAATATTGTGCCGTGTTTCTTGTTTTTATGGCAATCCATAAAAAAATCTTAAGGCGCTGTTGATTAGAATTTCACGGCGATATATCCTAAAGTAGATATCGTGCTGAATTTATGATAGAGGGTATAAAAAAAGTTGTCTTCATAAGTCATTCCAAGGCGAAAACTCATACCAACCATCC